>NZ_JBRFIX010000002.1:0-44540 GCF_053456425.1 Pseudomonas sp. LF020 | reverse complement strand
GCCTCATCGCTGGCAAGCCAGCTCCCACAGAGACCGATGTGTTGCATAAATCGCATTCGCACCGCTGATACCTGTGGGAGCTGGCTTGCCAGCGAAGAGGCCAGAACTGCCACCGCAACACTCCCCCGCTACAAAATTCCAACAAATCCCCCAGTCATTTCCCGCACTTTGCGCAAAATGCCGTTAGTCGCCACCCCCCTCGATGGATTAAAGTAACGCCCCCAGCCCCGGCGTTATCCGAACGCCTGTGGCCACCCTTTCCAGGAACAGTCACCGATGGAACATCGTGAAGCGCTGCTGGCGCTGCGAACCTTTCTTTCAACGCAGATTCTCGGCCAGGAAAAACTCATCGAGCGTTTGCTCATCGCCCTGCTCGCCGACGGCCACATGCTGGTCGAGGGCGCTCCGGGTCTGGCCAAGACCAAAGCGATCAAAGAACTCGCCGAGGGCATCGAAGCCCAGTTCCATCGCATCCAGTTCACCCCCGACCTGCTGCCGGCCGACATCACCGGCACCGAGATCTATCGCCCGGAAACCGGCAGTTTCGTGTTCCAGCAAGGACCGATCTTCCACAACCTGGTGCTGGCGGACGAAATCAACCGCGCCCCGGCCAAGGTGCAATCGGCGCTGCTCGAAGCCATGGCCGAACGTCAGGTCAGTGTCGGGCGCAGCACTTACGAGCTGTCGCCGCTGTTTCTGGTGATGGCGACGCAGAACCCGATCGAGCAGGAAGGCACCTACCCGCTGCCGGAAGCGCAGCTCGACCGTTTCTTGATGCACGTCAAAATCGGTTTCCCGGATGCTGCCGTCGAACGCCGGATCCTGCAGCAGGCCCGTGGCGAAGCGCTGAATGGCGAAACCAAGCCTGAACGCCGGGTCAGCCAGCAGGCGATCTTCGCTGCGCGCAAGGAAATCCTCGGTCTGTATATGGCCGACGCCGTGGAGGAATACCTGGTGCAACTGGTCATGGCCACGCGCACCCCGGCCAAGTTCGACCCGGAGATGGCCGAGTGGATCGCCTATGGCGCCAGTCCACGTGGCTCGATCGCCCTCGACCGTTGTGCCCGGGCCCACGCCTGGCTGGCCGGTCGCGACTTCGTCAGCCCGGAAGACATTCAGGCCGTGCTGTTCGACGTGTTGCGTCACCGCATCATTCTGTCGTTTGAAGCCGAAGCCGCCGGCATCGATCAGGATCGGGTGGTGCAGCGGATTCTCGACGTCGTAGCCGTCGCTTGACCCCCATGAACGCCCCCCTGCCGTCCGAACCGGGCATCCGTATCAGCCTCACCGATCTGATCGAGATGCGCCACCGTGTGCGCGAAGTGCAGCTGTTTTCCACACCGAGCCAGCGCAGCCCGCTGATCGGCCTGCATCACTCGAAATTCCGTGGTCGCGGGGTCGACTTCGATCAGGTGCGGGTCTATCAGGCCGGCGACGACGTGCGCACCATCGACTGGCGCGTGACCGCGCGCACCCAGGAGCCGCACACCAAGCTGTTCCATGAGGAACGCGAGCGACCGATTTTTATCATGGTCGAGCAAAGCACGCGGCTGTTTTTCGGTTCCGGGCTGATGTTCAAGTCGGTGCTCGCGGCGCAAGCGGCGGCGCTGATCGGCTGGGCCGCACTGGGCCACAACGACCGCGTTGGCGGGCTGGTGTTCGGCGACAACGAGCACTACGAAATCAAACCGCGCCGCAGCAAGCAGAGCCTGCTGCAGTTGCTCAATCGCCTGGTGAAGGTCAATCAGTCGCTGCACAGCGAACGCGAACCGGACCGCGATGCCCTTGGCGCAGCGCTGCGTCGGGCGCGTGAGGTGCTGCGCCCGGGCAGTCTGGTGATCGTGATCTGCGATGAGCGTGCGCTGTCCGACAGCGCCGAGCAGCAATTGAGTCTGCTATCGCGCCATTGCGACCTGCTGATGCTGCCGCTGTCCGATCCGCTGGACCACGCCCTGCCCGCCGCCGGGCTTTTACGGTTCGCCGAACGCGGCGCGCAACTGGAACTCGACACGCTCAATTTCGATCTGCGCCAGACCTATCGCGCTCAGGCCGAAGCCCGTATAGCCCGTTGGGAATTGCTCGCGCAGAAACTACGGGTGCTGCTGATGCCGCTAAGCACGCAAAGCGAAATGGTCGAGCAGATGCGCGAGTTCCTCAATCCGCAGCGTCCGGGGAGCAGTCGATGAACGGCCTCGAGCAACTGCAACCGTTGATTTCCCCGCCGCCCATCGACTTCTGGCCACCAGCGCCGGGCTGGTGGCTGCTGCTGTTATTGCTGCCGTTGCTCGGGTTCGCGGTGTGGCGCTTGCGCCGGTTCATTCCGATCAAGAAACGCCCGATCGTGCGCGCCGAACAGCCGCTCGACCCCGTGCGCATCGCCGCGCTGGCCGAACTGGCCCAGATGCCCAAACCCTACGACGGCGCACCGGCCGGGGCCTGGTTGCAGCAGCTCAACGGCCTGCTCAAACGCCTGTGCCGCAACCACTACCCTTACAGTCAGAGCCACACATTGAATGGCCGCAAATGGCTGGCATTTCTCGACAACCGCTGCCCGGCCGCCGGCCTGACGCGCTGGATGGTGCTGGTCGAAGGCGCCTACAAACCCGAATGCAAGCTCGATGACAAAGCCATCGCCGGCCTGACCCAAGCCGTCGACACCTGGATTCGCAAGCATGTTTGAGTTCGCCTGGCCGTGTATCTTCGTGCTGCTGCCGCTGCCGTGGCTGATGCGTCTGGTGTTGCCGGTGGCCGACAGCGGCGAGCCGGCGTTGCGCGTGAGTTTTCTCTCAGACCTCGAAGGCCTCGCCCGTCGGCGGGCACGCGCCAACCTGCCGGCGTGGCGCCAGCAAGCGCCGTTCCTGCTGCTGTGGCTGCTATTGCTGAGCGCCGCCGCCCGCCCGCAATGGCTCGGCGAACCGTTGCCGATTGCCGCCAGCGGCCGCGATCTGCTGGTGGCGGTGGACGTGTCCGGCTCGATGGACTTCCCCGACATGCAGTGGCAAGACGAAGACGTCAGTCGCTTGTCGCTGGTCCAGCATCTGCTCGGGGATTTCCTTGAAAGCCGTGATGGCGACCGCGTCGGTCTGATCCTGTTCGGCAGTCAGGCCTATCTGCAGGCACCGCTGACTTTCGACCGGCACACCGTGCGCGTCTGGCTCGATGAAGCGCGGATCGGCATTGCTGGCAAGAACACTGCCATCGGTGATGCAATCGGCCTGGCGCTGAAACGCCTGCGCATGCGCCCGGCACAGAGCCGGGTATTGATTCTGGTCACCGACGGCGCTAACAACGGCGGCGAAATCGATCCACTGACTGCGGCGAAACTCGCCGCCAGCGAAGGGGTGAAAATCTACCCGATCGGCATTGGCGCGGACCCGCAAGACAGTGGCAGCACCGGCCTGCTCGGGGTCAATCCGAGCCTGGACCTCGACGAGCCGGCGCTCAAAGCGATTGCCGCAGCCACCGGCGGCCAGTACTTCCGCGCCCGCGACGGCAAAGAGCTGCAAGCGATCAGGGAGACCCTCGATCAGCTCGAGCCGGTGACCCAGCAACCGACCCAGGCGCGCCCGGCGCAAGCCCTGTATCAGTGGCCGCTGGCGTTGGCCCTGCTGCTGAGCCTGTTGCTGGTCGCCCGCGACTTGTGGCCGGACAACCCGCTGCAACGCCTGTTTACCAAGGAGCTGTATCTGCAAAGTCCGTTGCCCGACTGGCGCGAGCGTCTGAAACGCCTGCGTCTGCGGAGGCGCCGATGATCGCGCTCTGGCCGCACTGGTTCCGCCCTTGGTGGCTGCTGCTTCTGCCGCTGCTGGGCTGGCTGCTCTGGCAACTCTGGCACCGGCAGAAACGTGCTGGACGCTGGCAGATGATTCTGCCGCCGGCGTTCCATTCGACCCTGCTCAGCGGTGGCAGCGGGCGCGACAGCAAGCTGCCGTGGGTGGCCCTCGGCGTGGCATGGTTGCTGACCCTCGTCGCCCTGCTCGGGCCGAGCTGGGAGCGGGTCGAACAGACCAGCCAGAAACCTGCCGACCCGCTGGTGGTGGTGCTGGAGCTGACCCCGGAAATGCTCGCCACCGACTCACCGCCAACCCGCCTGGAGCAGGCGCGGCGCAAGCTGTTCGATCTGCTGCAGGCGCGCAGCGATGCGCAGACCGCGATCGTCGTCTATGCCGGCAGCGCGCACACCTTGGTGCCGCTGTCGGATGACCTGGCGACCAGCCGCAATCTGCTCGACGCGCTCAAGCCGTCGCTGATGCCGGAAAGCGGCCATCGCGCTGATCTCGGCGTGAGCAAGGCGCTGGCCCTGCTCAAGCAAGGCGCGCTCGGCCAGGGACGGATCCTGCTGATCGGCTCCTCGCTGACCGAAGAAGAACGCCAAGGCATTCGCCGCGCCCTTGGCCAACAATCAGCACAACTGCTGATGCTCGGCGTCGGCACCGCTGAGGGCGCACCGATTGCCCAAGAGGACGGCAGTTTCCTCAAGGACGAACAAGGCGCGATCCGCGTGCCGCAACTCGACAGCCCGGGCCTTGGCGCATTCCTCGCCAGCGTCGGTGGCGAGTACCACAGTGCGCGGCTGGACGAATCCGATTTGCGCGCCCTCGGCCTGCTCGATGGCCCGCGCAGCCTGCGCGACGATGGCCAGACCGTGCGCCTCGACACCTGGGCCGATCAGGGCTACTGGCTGTTGTTGCCACTGTTGCTGCTCGCCGCCTGCGCCGGACGGCGTGGCTGGTTGTTCTGCCTGCCCTTGCTGTTGTGCCTGCCGCAGCCGAGCTACGCTTTCGACTTCGAAGACCTGTGGCTGCGCCCCGATCAACAGGGCCTGCACCTGCTCAAACAGAAGCGTCCGGCCGAGGCCGCCGAACACTTCGAAGATCACCAGTGGCAAGGGCTGGCGTTGTACGAGGCCGGCGATTACAGTGGCGCCGCTCAGCGTTTCGCCGAAGGCAGCGATGCCCGCGCCCACTACAATCGTGGCAACGCCCTGGCGAAAAGTGGTGAGCTGGAAGCAGCCATCGATGCCTATGAGCAAGCACTGGAACTGCAACCGGACTTGCGCCCGGCACTGACCAACAAGGCCCTGGTGGAAAACCTGCTCAAGCAGAAGAACACCCCGCCGCCAGTCGAGCCGCAGCCACAACCGGCTCAGCCGAATGTGCCCGGCGAGGAACCACCGCCAGCGACCACGCCACCACCCGCGGTGAAAAGTGACACCCCGAGCGAGGCGCAGCCCGGCGAGTCAGCCAGCGAGCCGCCGCCGACCACCCCGCCGCAGCCAGGTCCCAACGAGGTGCCGGGCCTCGACGAGGTGGAAGAAACGGACACCGTGCCGACGCTGCGCCCGAGCGAGGACAACCTCGAAGGCGAGCAGCGTCAGGCGCTGGAACAATGGCTGGGCAAAATCCCCGACGACCCGGGCGAACTGCTGCGACGCAAATTCTGGTACGAACAGCAACAACATCAGGATCAGGAAAAAACTCGATGACCCGTTTCACCGCTCTGTTGCTGCCCCTGCTGCTCTGCACGGCCACCGCCCAGGCGGCCGAGCTGACGGCCAGCGTGGATCGCAGTCGCCTGAACTCCGGCGAGACGGTCGAACTCACCCTCGAAACCAGCGACGTCACCCAGTTCGGCAAACCCGACCTGACGCCGCTGGAGCCTTTGTTCGAGGTGCGTGGCACGCGCCAGGTCAACCAGTTGAACACCCTCAATGGCGACAACCGCGCCACCACGCGCTGGATCATCACCCTGCTGCCGAAAGAGAACGGCAGCGTGATCATTCCGCCGCTGCAACTGGGTGATGTGCAGAGCCAGCCGATCACCGTGCAAGTGGTCGAGAGCGACATTCGCGAAGAGAAGAACAACCCGGCCCCGGTGTTCATCGAGGCCAGCCTTGACCAGCCCAGCGTGTATGTGCAGGCTCAGGCGATCCTGACGTTGCGCATCTATCACTCGGTGTCGCTGTACGACGACAGCAGCCTGACCCCGCTGCAGATCGCCGACACGCGCATCGAGCAACTGGGCGATACGCGCACCTACGAAAAAGACATCAACGGTGTGCGCCATGGCGTGATCGAGATGCGCTATGCGATCTATCCGCAGCACAGCGGCTTGCTGCTCATTGCCCCGCAGACGTTCAGCGCCACGTTGGTCGACACCCAGCCGGCCCAGGACGCGACCGTGCAGGGCCCGAAACCGGGCAAGCTGTTGCGGGTCAATTCCGCCGAGATCGCCCTGACGGTCAAACCGAAACCGCTGACCTACCCGGCCGATGCGCCGTGGCTGCCCGCACGCAGCCTGAGCCTGAGCGAAAGCTGGAACCCTGAGCCGGATCATCTTCAGGTCGGCGATTCCCTGACCCGCAGCCTGACGCTGAAAGCCGAAGGCCTGGCCAGTTCGCAGTTGCCGGCCCTGCCCGCCACCGAAGCCAGTGGCCTGCGCCGCTACCCGGATCAACCGGTGCTGAGCAACCAGAGCGGCGAGCGCGGCCTGATCGGCAGTCGCGAAGAACGCGAAGCGCTGGTGCCCAGCCGCAGCGGCGCGATCGAGTTGCCAACGGTGGACGTGATCTGGTGGAACACCTTCGAAGATCATCTGGAACACACCAGCCTGCCGGCGCGCACCTTGCAAGTGGCGACCAACCCGAGCCTGCAGGTCGACACCCCGGCCGGCACCTTGCAAGTGAACGCCGTCGATAACGATATGTTGTGGTGGTGGAAACTCAGCACCCTGATCCTCGCCTGCACCACCCTGCTCGGCTTCGGCCTGTGGTGGCGTGCACGCTGGCAACCGGCGGTGCACCGCGCCGCGCAAACCGGGCCGAGCCCGCGCACGTTGCTGGACGACATCAAACGGGCGTGCCAGGCCAATGATCCGCAAGCGACGCGGCAGGCGCTGGATGCCTGGGCGCGGCAGCAGCCGGAGACTTTGGCGGATATGGCGGCGCGCTTCGTACCGCTTTCCGACGCCCTCGACGGCCTCAACGGCGCGCTCTACAGCGAAACCGGGCAACATTGGCAGGGAGAGGATTTGTGGCGGGCGATCCGCACGATTCCGGCGGCGGAGCGGGTGCAGGATCCGGTGGGTGACAGCGGGTTGCCGCCGCTCTATCCGAAGTGAAAGATCAAAAGATCGCAGCCTGCGGCAGCTCCTACAGGGATCACGTGTAGGAGCTGCCGCAGGCTGCGATCTTTCAGGTATTGACGCTGCTATGACGTTTGTTCAGTTTCTGCCGCTTCAAGCAATCGCGTCTCACGCATTCCCAAACCACGGGACAGCGCTGTAGCTTCATAGAAGATTTTGCCATTGAGCTGGTCGGCGACGGCATCGCTGTCACCGCCGGCCGGACCACGCCCCCAGGTCACGACTTCGCCGCTGGAGGTCAGTGCGGCGAAGGCATGGGTGTTGCCATAAATGGCGCGGACGTTGATCAATCTGGTCGCAATGGCCTCCGGGATTTCACCACCTCGATCAGCATATCCCCAGGCTACAACAGTACCGTTGGCCCGCAGCGCGGCAAAAGCATATTCCGCGCATACCACCTGTACGACGTCAGTCAGTAATGCGACCGGTGTTGGGACTGCCTGACGCCCCCATCCCACGACACGCCCGCTGCTGAGCAGTGCGACGAATGATCCACTGTTACCCGTTACCGTGCGGATGTCTGTCAATAAGGCGATCGGCTCAGGAACGCTTGCGCCACTTGCAGAGTACCCCCAAGCAACAACGCTGCCATTGCTGCGTCGTGCGGCAAAGGCTGCTTCGGTCCCGCTCAGTTCCACAATGTCTGTAAGCATTTCGATCCTGTTAGGCACTAATCCCCCGTAAGAGTAGGGTCCCCAAGCCACCACTGAACCATTAGCACGCAGGGCTGCGAAGACATAAGCGCTAGCGACTATATCAACGATGTCAGTCAATACCGCGATGGACTCCGGCAAATTACCTCCGTAGCTTTGGTCTCCCCAAGCCACTACCGAACCATTAGCTCGTAGCGCAGCAAAGGCGTAGAGGTTGCCAATCACTCTGACGACATCCCTCAGTGTAGCTACCGGCTCTGGAAGTGCTGCACCCGCAGTTGAGCTTCCCCACGCCACCAGGCTCCGATCGCGACGTAGCGCAACAAACACATAACCGTTGCCGCTTACCGCTTCGATATCCCGCAAAAGACTGATGGGTTCCGACACAACTCCTCCGTTTCCACTCAGCCCCCAAGCCACTACCGCACCAGTGGCCTGACGTGCCGCGAAGGCATAACCGCAAGCACTCAGCGATATGGCATCGGATATGTCCGGTAACGAGTTCCCCAAATTTCCACCACGATCAGGCTTACCCCATGCCACCAGGGTTCCACGCTCAGTCCGCGCCGCAAAGGCCGCGTTGTTTGCTGCCTGGCCGGAAATAAAATTACCGTTCCCGCACAGGTTCTGCGGATTGATCGTCACCTGATCATCACTGATCCGCACATGCAGCAGCCGATCCGGGCGAGTGTCACGGAACGTCGTACCACTGACCTCGCCCTCCTCGCCGTTATAACGCCACCAGGCCCTGACCGGCTGCCGGGTGGTTGCATCCAGCGCGGTCAACCACGCAGTCCCGCCGCCATACAGCTGGTAATTACCCCGCGAGCGCGCGCCCATCACCAGCAAGCGTCCCGTTCCCAACGAAACACGCACGTCATAAACCGCCACGCGCGAATACTGGCGACCACCGGTCTGACGCACCACGGTGCAGTCCAGCGAGATCTCCCGCCCGACGTTGGCCAACACCACCGACCTCGGAACGGTCACCAGCTTGTCGCGCCCCGCTTCTCCGCTCTCCACGCTAAACGGCACGATGGCCGTACCACCTCCCGGTGTTCCTATCCAGCGGATTTCACCGCTGTCACCGACCCTTAATCCGTACGCAGCGGCGAGACGCAAGGTCGCGCCGACACCTGGCACCGCACTTACATCGATCTGGTCGCCGCGTGAACCATCGATCGTCGGCGGATCAAAATCCAGCAAAGCATTGCCAACGCGTAACGTCAGAGGGAGCGAGTAGCCCAGGGTTTTGTTGTTACGGACAATAAAGTAATCAATGACGATCCGGCGATTGAGGTTGTTGGTCACAAACTGTTTAGGCACCGTGAACGGCACTTCCTTACCCGCAGTTTGCGAGGTAAGACGCAGTGAGCCACTGGTGCTGCCGTTACCGACCGAACCGCGCCACCGATAATGCACTTCGTCGTCGACCTGGGTTTCGAGGTGCGTTGCAATCAATTTACAACCCAAGGGGGGTACCGCATCCGGATCTATCAATGAAGTACCGGGTACTGCTTCTTGCACCCGCGGTGACGAGAACAAAGGCAGCGCCTCGCCGACTTGCATGACAAACGGATACGATTCGCGGACGTTGAAAATCGACTCATCGTCGTTGGCAACGGTGTAAAACACCGACACCTGCAAGCCGTCGAAACGCTGGATCTCGGTGCTTATGACATTGCGCAATACCGGCTCGCCATCCGGCACGTCGCCCACCGGCATGGCCTCTTCGTAATGAACGGTACCGCCGCCGGGACGTGTGGCTTCCCAGATCAGTTTCAGCAGATCGCTGGATCGACGTCCGGGATACCACGGACACTCCACCGTCGCCCAACGCAGATCAGGATCAAGATAACCCTCGGGAGCCTCGACAACGGCAGGCGCGGGCAGACGCTCGATGACCCCGGAGACACTGACACTGGCATTCTTCGATGGCCGGTCCAGAGTCCCTTCGCGTTTCAACAGATAAGAGACACTGGCACGCCCCATGGCGATCGCCCTCACGATCGCATTAGGCACACTGAATGGGACCGCGACCCCCACCCGGACCACCGGCAATTCGGCTGGTTCATAAATCACCGGAGTGCCTTCTGCCGGTATGCCGAACCACTTCAGGGCAATTTTGTCATTGACTTTGAAGGCACTTCCCGCCGTGTTGACAATGACCTCAACGTCCTCCTCGCCCAACGCTTCGAGATCAATGATATCGGTACCAGGATCGGCGGAAATCACAATGGCAGGATCGAGCCGGTTCTGTTTCAGATCGACCAGAATGTAGGTGGTTACCGCCCAAGGTGAACGCTTATCCGGATAATTGCCGCATTCGTCGATGACCTGATAGGTAACCGCAATCCTGGCGCCGTCCCCGGCGTCCTCCAGCGTCTTCGCATCGACCATGACCACCAGCGGGTTGTTCAGCGGATCGTCAATGTGACGCTGTTCGACCTTCGTGACGAGTTCCTCGGATCCCCATGTCAAGCGGATGAGGTCGTTCTTGCGCATGAACTCGTAGGGAAGAATGGTGATCGGTATGCCCAGCGCAGCCTCATCCGGGCCGACGCCATCATCAATGATTGCCTGGGGAATGAAATATCGCAGACCTTGATGGCCCGGTTCGCCGATATCACTATCGAAGCCACCGGGCCGATCGAGTTTCACCAATACGCTCAGCAATGGTCGCGAGTCCTCACCCTCACCCCCCCCGGGTCTTGTCACACGATAGAACACCGGATGCGTATCACCGCGCACGATGAAGGATTCGTTGATACTGCCTGTCACCCGTCGATTCAGATCATCCTTGTCAATTGACTTGCTCCACACCGCACTCAGCGAGTTGCCCCAAAAGATCTCGAGATAGTCGTCGACCGACATGGATAACCATGGATCGATAGAAAATCTCAACCCACCCTCTACGGCTCGCACCGGAACACCATAGTCGTAATCTTCTATAGACGATGTCGCATTGGGCAGGAACAGAGGGAAAAGGGCCATTGGACCTTCAGGATCGTTCCTTTCGTATTCAGTCGTCATGAGCGTTCTCCGCAATGGAATGTTGGCTGCTCGACACTGCTTGAACCCTTCAGGCACCAGCAACTGTCAGATCTGACAGTTGCGACAAGCGGTTAAGCCGGTTCGAACGATGAATGGGCCAGACGCGGCGAGACCCGCGCACTGGATTTGCTTGATCGCCACAACAAGCCCTCACTCTCCAATAATCTGTAAACTCCCCCCTCTTCAGCCGCCCATCATTTCCTCGCGGCCATCACCTCTTTTAATTGATGCGGAGTCCACCTTGCGTCTGTTCCACACCTCCGACTGGCACCTTGGGCAAAACCTGCACGGCCAGGAGCGCGATTTCGAGCATGCGTGCTTTCTCGAATGGCTGCTGCGCCAACTGCAACTGGCGCAGCCGGACGTGCTGCTGATCGCCGGGGACATTTTTGACACGGTCAATCCGCCGGTCAAAGCCCAGGAACGTCTCTACGACTTCATCGTCAGCGCTCACGAGCAGCAGCCGTTGCTGACCATTGTAATGATCGCCGGCAACCACGATTCCGGCTCGCGCATCGAGCTGCCCGCGCCGTTGATGCGCCGTTTGCGCACCCATGCGCTGGGCCGGGTGTTGTGGCTGGATGACGGCCAGCTCGACGCCGAACGGCTGCTGCTGCCACTGCCGAATGCCCAAGGTGAAATCGCCGCGTGGTGCCTGGCGCTGCCATTCCTGCGTCCGGCGGAAGTCACCGGTGCGCATCTGGGCGACAGCTATCTGCGCGGCATCGGTCAGGTGCATGAATGGCTGATCGAAGCGGCGAATGCCAAGCGCAAACCCGGCCAGGCACTGGTCGCCATCAGCCACGCGCACATGGCTGGCGGCTCGGTCTCGGAAGACTCCGAGCGCAGTCTGATCATCGGTAACGCCGAAGCGCTGCCCGCCAGCCTGTTCGGGCCGAGCATCAGTTACGTCGCCCTCGGCCATTTGCACAAGCCGCAGAAGGTCAACGGTGAAGAACGCATCCGCTACAGCGGCTCGCCGATCCCATTGTCGTTCTCGGAAATCGGCTATCAGCACCAGATTCTCGACGTCACCCTCGACGGCGAAACCCTGGTCAGCGTCGAACCGAAACTGATTCCAAGATCGGTCAACCTGCAACGGATCGGCCCGGCGCCACTGGCCGACATCCTGCTGCAACTGGCCGACCTGCCGAATATCGATCTGCTCGCCGAAACCCAGCGCCAGCCATGGCTGGAAGTGCGCGTGACCCTCGACGAACCGCAGCCGGACTTGCGCCATCAGGTGGAATCCGCCCTGCAAGGCAAAGCCGTGCGCCTGGTGCGGATCGCTGCCGAATACGCCGGCAACCGTGGCGCCGAGGGCAGCGACGACGGCAGCACGCTGGTTGAACTGGATCAGCTCACGCCGCAAGAACTGTTCAGTCGCGCCTGGCTCGACAACTATGGCAACGAGGTCGATGAACAGACGCTCAAGGACTTCGCCGAACTGCTGCAGGACGTACAGATGGAGGGCGAGCAGCCATGAAGATTCTTGCCATTCGCTTGAAGAACCTCGCCTCGCTGGCCGGGCCGTTCGAAATCGATTTCACCGCCGAACCACTGGCCAGTGCCGGGCTGTTCGCGATCACCGGGCCGACCGGCGCCGGTAAAAGCACCTTGCTCGACGCGTTGTGCCTGGCGTTGTTCGGCGCCGTGCCGCGTCTGAACAACACTGGCCGCGACGCCAAGGTGCCGGATGCCGATGGCGAAATCGCCACCGGTGACCCGCGCACCTTGCTGCGGCGTGGCACCGGTGAAGGTTATGCGGAAGTGGATTTCGTCGGCGTCGATGGTCGCCGTTATCGCGCGCGCTGGGAAGCCAACCGCGCCCGGGAAAAGGCTGGCGGCAAGTTGCAGATCAGCCGTCAGAGCCTGCGTGACATCGATCAGGATCAACTGCTCGCCAGTCAGAAAGGCGAATACAAAACCCAACTCGAAGCCGCGCTCGGTCTGAACTTCGAACAGTTCACCCGCGCCGTGCTGCTGGCCCAGAGCGAGTTCAGCGCGTTCCTCAAGGCCGATGACAACGACCGCAGCGAACTGCTGGAAAAGCTCACCGACACCGCGCTCTATACCCGTCTCGGCCGCCGCGCGTTCGACAAGACCAAAGAGGCCCGCGAAGCGCACAAGCTGCTGCAGGATCAGGCCACCGGAGTCACTCCGCTGACGCCCGAAGCCCGCGCAGAACTGGACGAACGCTTCAGCACCGCCCAGCAACAGTTGAAGTTGCAGCAGGCGCAACTCAAGCAACTCGAACAGCAGCACAGCTGGCTCAAGGATTTGCGCCAGTTGCAGGACGCGCAACAAGCCGCCGCCGAGCAACTGCACAGTGCGCAGCAACAGTGGGAAGGTCTTGCCGGGGAACGCCTGAAACTGACGCGCCTGGAGCAACTCGCCCCGCAACGCCACCAGTTCGCGCGCAAGACCGAACTCGATGCGCAATTGACACCGCTGGCGGCACAGATTGCCGCGCACACTCGGCAGCACAGCGAACTCGGCGAACGACAGACGCAACTGGAGCAGGCACTCGAGTCGGCAAAAATCGCCCTCAACGAAGCGCAGCAGCGCCACAGCGAAAGCGCCCCGCTGTTGCGTCAGGCCTTTGAAGAGCAAAGCACTCTCGCCCGCCTCGCCAAGGACACCGCGCTCAGCGCCGAGGCCCGGCAAGCCGCCGAGCAAGCCTGCACCGAAGGCCAGAGCGCGATTCAGGCCTTGCAGACGAAACAGGCCGAAGTCGCTGAACGCTTGCAGAAAATCGCCGCCGAACTGGAACAAAGTGCCGATCTGGCACCGCTCAGCGATGCGTGGAATGCCTATCGCGATCGCCTGCAACAGCTGATGCTGATCGGCAATCGCCTGAACAAGGGCCAGGCCGAACTGGCGACCCTCGAACAGAACGCCGCGCACAGCGCCGACGCGTTGGCCACGCAGAAACAGCAACTGGAAGTGCTGTTCAAGGAGGCCGGCGCCGAGCCGGATGCCGTCGCCGAGCAGATCGGTATCCTCGGCAATCTGTTGCAGGACAACCGCAAACAACTGCGCGCCATCGAAGACCTGACGCGGCTCTGGGCCAGTCAGCAGGAGCTGGAAAAACGCGGCGCCGAGCTGCAACAGCGCCTGCTCGATGCGCAGCAAGAGCGCGAACGCCTGACCCAGGACGGGGTGAAAAGCAAAGCCGAACTGACCGTCGCCGAACAAACCCTCAACGTCACCCGTGAACTGCTCGAACGCCAGCGTCTGGCCCGCAGCGCCAGTGTCGAAGAGTTGCGCGCGCAGTTGCAGGACGACCAACCGTGCCCGGTCTGCGGCAGCAACGAGCATCCGTATCATCAGCCCGAAGCGCTGTTGCAAAGCCTCGGCCGTCATGATGAATCCGAGCAGGCCAGTGCGCAGCAAGCGGTGGATCTGCTCAAGGAAAAACTCACCGAACTGCGCGCTGAAGTCGGCGGCGTGATAGCCCGGCAGAAGGAGCTGCTGCAACAGCAGGAGCAATTGAACGCCCAGTTGCAGGCACTGGCGCCGAGTCTGGAGGCGCATCCGCTGGCGCCTCAGTTGCTCAATCAGGATGCCGACAAACGCGATGCCTGGCTGACCCGGCACAACGATCAACTGAACCAGAGCATCACCCAGGACGAACAACGCCAGAGCGCCCTGCTCACCCTGCAACAGGATGCGGCGCGCCTGACCCAGCAACTGCGCAACGCCGAAACCGCGCATCAGCAAGCGGCGCAGCACCTGAGCAATCAACAACGCGAGTTGAGCAGCGACCGTCAGCGCCTCGACGAGGAACTCGCTGCGTTCGCCAGCCTGTTGCCGGCCGATACGCTTGCAGCCTTGCGCGTTGAACCGGCGGCGACCTTCATGCAGCTGGACCGGCAGATTGCCGAGCGCCTGGCGCAGGTCGAGCAGCAAAAGGAAGAGTTGGCCGAGCAGCAGCAACGCCAGCAAACGCTGGAGAAGGAACAGGATCGCCAGCTCAGCCGCGTACAGCAGCTGCAAAGCGCCGAGCAGCAATTCGGCGCCCTGGCCGAGCAGCAACAGGCCTCTCAGGCGAAACTCGCGCAACTGCTGGGCGAACACAGCAGCGCCGAGCACTGGCAGCAGCAACTGGAACAGGCTGTGGAACAAGCGCGCAACGCCGAAACCGGCACAGCCTCGGAACTGCAGAACGTGCGCACGCATCGGGTGCAGATCGGTGCCGAACTCAAAGCTCAACAGGAACGCTTGCAGGCGCTGCAAAGCGAAGACGACGAACTGACGCAGAAGATTGCCGACTGGCGCGCACGTCATCCGGAGCTGGATGACGGCGGCCTCGAAGACCTGCTGCGTGTCGATGACACGCAGCTCGGCGAATTGCGCCAACTCTTGCAGCACAACGAAAAAGCCATCGAACAGGCCAAGGTGCTGCTGCAGGAACGTGATCAGCGTCTGGCTGATCATCAGGCGCAGCACAATGGCAATCTCGATGCCGAACAACTCGCCAGCGCCCTCGCCGACCTGCAGAACCAGTTCAATCTCAGCGAGCAACAGTGCGCCGAACTGCGCGCCGAACAGGCCGAAGATCAGCGCCGGCAAAACGCCAATCAGGCACTCGCGCAGCAGATCGCCGACGCCTATGCCGAGTACCAGCGCTGGGCGCGCCTGAATGCCTTGATCGGTTCGGCCACCGGCGACACCTTCCGCAAGATCGCCCAGGCCTACAACCTCGACCTGCTGGTGCATCACGCCAACGTGCAGTTGCGCCAACTGGTCAAACGCTATCGCTTGAAGCGCGGTGGCAGCATGCTCGGCCTGCTGGTGATGGATACCGAGATGGGCGACGAATTGCGCTCGGTGCATTCGCTGTCCGGCGGCGAGACCTTTTTGGTGTCGCTGGCTCTGGCGCTGGGGCTGGCATCGATGGCCTCGAGCACGCTGAAAATCGAATCGCTGTTCATCGACGAAGGCTTCGGCAGCCTCGACCCGGAATCGCTGCAACTGGCGATGGACGCCCTCGACGGTTTGCAGGCACAGGGGCGCAAGGTCGCGGTGATTTCCCACGTGCAGGAAATGCACGAGCGGATTCCGGTGCAGATTCAGGTGCAACGCCTGGGCAATGGTTTGAGCACCCTGGAGGTGAAATGAACACGCTGTACTCGTTCCGCCGCTGCCCGTACGCCATGCGTGCGCGGATGGCCCTACGTTATTCGGGCGTTCCGGTGGAGATCGTCGAAGTCAGCCTCAAGGCCAAACCGGCCGAGATGCTGGCGATCTCGCCTAAAGGCACGGTGCCGGTGCTGGATGCCGATGGGCAGGTGATCGATGAGAGCCTGGAGATCATGCGCTGGGCGTTGGCGCAGAATGATCCGGACAATTGGCTGCTCGGCGGTGATTCACGAATTGCCGAATTGATCGAAGCCAATGATCAAGTGTTCAAAGTGCATTTGAACCGCTACAAATACGCCGAGCGCTATCCCCAGCAGCCGATGGAGGTTTATCGGGCTGAGGGGGCGGTGTTTTTGCAGCGGCTGGATGAATTGCTGGCTGATCGCGATTACTTGCTGACTGAGCATCCCAGCCTGGCGGATATCGCCCTGCTGCCGTTCGTGCGGCAGTTTGCGCATGTGGATCGCGAATGGTTTGCGCAGACGCCTTACGTTCGCTTGCAGGCGTGGCTACCGCGCTTCCTCGAATCCGACCTCTTCACCTCCATCATGAAGAAATAACCCCCTCTTCCCGCTTGCCGCCCCCCTGTGGCGAGGGAGCTTGCTCCCGCTGGGTTGCGAAGCAGCCCCATATGCGGCGATACCCAATTTCTGATGATCCGTGTTGAATGGTTTTGCGACTGCTGCGCAGCCGAGCGGGAGCAAGCTCCCTCGCCACAGGTTATGCAAGAGCATCACACATGCCCAGTGCCATGCAATCCACTTCAAACGGCCCAAGAAAATCGACCTCGGCCTTGATCGGCGGATTGCCGGCCAGCAACCCTTGGGAGCCGGCCCGTTCGATGTTGTGCGCAATGCTGTGATTGGCCTCGATGGCACGCGCCAGCGCACCGACCGAGCCTTGGCCGAAGCCGAGTAACGCCGCGCCATTGGTCATCAGGGCCAGACCGGCGATGACCCAGAGTCTGTAACCTTTCATGCTCCGCCCACTCCTGCAAGTTCAGCACGATCAACCAACACGTCGGCGCGGTGTTCGAACTGGATGCCGGGGTGTGCGACTTCGATCGGCGCTTCGAAGTTGTGTTGCGTCTGCGACGCGATGCTGACAAACAGCACCAGTGCCAGGTAAAGACCGATGGCCAGGTAGGCGCCGCGCTTGGCTGAGGTAATGATGGAACTGGCCATGATGTGCTCCGTGGGCATGTTTCAGTGCCGTCAGGATCAATCAAAGAAGCGGCGGTAACCACTCAGGGTTTGCCATAGTAAACATCAGCTTGGTTGATTATTTAGCCTTTCTATTTACGTGCTTGAAGAGATCTATCAATCCGTTCAACGCACAAACGTGTAGGAGCTGCCGAAGGCTGCGATCTTTTGACGTTGAAGATCAAAAGATCGCAGCCTTCGGCAGCTCCTACAGGGAGTGGTGCCAAATCGGACTTTCAGTGTTGGGCTTTGTGATCCAGTGCGGCGTAGAAGTTGGCGCTCTGTTGCAGGTATTTCTGGGTGTAGCTCTGGGTGTGGGATTTTTTGCTGGCGATTTCAACGTTGGCACTGGCTGGCAGCGCAACGGTAGCGGAAATAGCGGAAGCGGCGATAACAGAGAAGAGATTGAAGTTCATGGCGGTAACCCTCGTGTTCGGTTGGCTTGCTTGCCCGGTTGGGCCGTGAAGCAAACTTAACGCTCGAGGGTTGATCGCTTGAAATGCTTTGTAGCATTACCGGATATCAGCGCGATTAATACAATGAGACAGGCCCCGCAAACCGGGGCCTGTGGCTTATTGTCGCACTAGAAACTTCAGGTCGCTCGGGGCGTCCATCGGCAGTTTTTGCACGGTTTTGCCGAGCAGACCGGTCTTGGCGTCGCGCTCGACGACAACAATTTCGTTGCTCTTCTGGTTGGCGATCAGCAGGAACTTGCCACTCGGATCGAGGCTGAACTCACGCGGGTGATCGCCTTCCACCGAACGCTTTTGCAGTTCCTTGAGCTGGCCGGTCGCCGGGTCAATGCTGAACACCACCAGTTGATTGGCGGTGCCGCGATTGCTGACGTAGAGGAACTTGCCGTCGGCAGACGCATGCAGCGCTGCGCCGGCCTTGTCCGAAGTCGGCTGGCCGGCGGCGAGATCGACCAGTTGCGTCTGGGTCAGCACGCCGTCGTCATAGTCGAACACCGCGACCTGCGCGCTCATTTCCATGGTCAGCCAGGCATGCTTGCCGTCCGCGCTGAACAGGAGATGGCGCGGGCCGCTACCGGCGGGCAGGCTCACCGACGCGGTTTTCGCCGGAGTCAGTGGCAGATCCGGATTGGCTTTCGGGTCGAATCGATAGATGAACACCTTGTCCGCCCCCAGATCATTGGAGAACACATAGCGACCATCCGGCGAGGACACCGTCGAGTGCACGTGGTTGGACGCCTGGCGCTCGGGATTGACCCGGCTCGCCGGGTGCGCGCTCATCTGCACCACCGGTTTCAGTTTGCCATCGGCACCGACCGGCAACACCGCCAGCGTGCCACCCGGATCTTCCATCACCGAATAGTTGCTGACGAACAGATGGCTGGCATCGCCACTGAGGCTCGAATGGGTCGGCTCGTTGCCCAGGCTCTGCACTTGATTGATCAGGGTCAGGGCGTGGGTCTTGGGATCAATGGAATAGCTGCTGACGCGGCCGACCGGGTCTTTCTGGCCGGGGCCGTTTTCGTTGACTACGAACAGCCGATGCTGGTCTTTGGACAGGGTCAGCCACGACGGGTTTTCGCTCTTGACCACTTGCAGCGGCTTGGCGGCGATCTGGCCGGTGGCGCTATCGAAATTCATTCGATAGATGCCCTGGCTGGTGCCGGCGGTGTAGGAGCCAACCAGCAATTGATAGGTCTCGGCGCTGGCACTGGACAGGCCCATCGCACCGACGCTGCCGGCCATCAGCAGTGGCCAGAATTTACGCATGTTCATTGATCATCTTCCTCGTCGTCGCTGCTGCTGACTACATCACCGAGGCAAACCAGACGGTGCTCGCCGGTGGTTTTGGTGTCGCTGGCGTAGCCAATGATCAGCCAGCTCTGCAGGTCTTCGTCAAACGTCGCCGCCGCAACCTGCGCCGGGGTGAACTCCCAATGCCTGGCCGTGCGGCCATCGATGCATTCGATGTGCAGGTTGTCGTCTTCGTCGAGGGCGAATTCGAAGGCGTGCAAACCGTCGATTTCGACCATGCCGCAGTGTTCGAGGGCGTTGAGAAGGGTTTGGGCAGTCATGGCAATCAAGTCTTTCAGGGGGGAAACCGGCAATGATAGCTCATTGTTGACGCAGAACCCTGTGGGAGCTGGCTTGCCAGCGATAGCAATTTGTCAGACACATCGATATTGAATGTGCCGTCCTCATCGCTTGCAAGCCAGCTCCCACAGGGATATCGGCTGTCAGTTACAACGCGTCGCGTGACGGCTTGCCATCCACCAGCCGCTGGATACGCAACGGGTTGGCGTTTTTCAGCGGTTCCGGCAGCAAGAAATCCGGGTAATTCTGGAAACACACCGGGCGCAGGAAGCGATCAATCGCCAGCGTCCCCACCGAGGTGCCGCGCGCATCGGATGTCGCCGGATACGGCCCGCCATGCACCATCGAACCACACACCTCGACCCCGGTCGGATAGCCATTGAGCAGGATCCGCCCGACCTTCTGCTCAAGCAGCGGCGTCAGCTCCGGGAAGCGTTCGAAGTCGGCCAGCTCGCCGATAATCGTCGCCGTCAGTTGCCCGTGCAGGCCGTGCAATGCCGCGCTCAGTTGCGCCTTGTCGGCCACTTCGACGATCACCGTGGTCGGGCCGAACACCTCCTCCTGCAGCACCTCGTCACCGCCGATCAACAGACTGACGTCAGCCTTGAACAATTGCGGCTGCGCCTGATTACCCTGCTGCGGCTGGCCCGCCAAGTGCTCGATCCCGGAATGCGTCAAGAGTTTCTGCAGGCCTTTGCCATAGCTGCCGAGGGTGCCGGCGTTGAGCATGGTCTGCGCCGGTTGGTCGCCGATCAGCCCGGCGACTTGCTGGACGAAGGCGCTGAACTGCGGCGAGCGAATACCGATGACCAAACCCGGATTGGTGCAGAACTGACCACAGCCCTGCACCACCGAGGCGGTCAGGTCGCGAGCGATGGTTTCCGAGCGCTCAGCCAGGGCTTGCGGCAGAACGATCACCGGGTTGATGCTCGACATCTCGGCAAACACCGGGATCGGTTGCGGCCGCGCCGCGGCCATGTCGCACAGTGCGCGCCCGCCCTTGAGCGAACCGGTGAAACCCACTGCCTGGATCGCCGGATGCTTGACCAGCCATTCGCCAACGCCACCACCGTAGATCATGTTGAATACACCTGCCGGCATCGCGGTTTTTTCGGCGGCGCGAATCAGTGCATCGGCGACCCGTTCAGCGGTTGCCATATGACCCGAGTGCGCCTTGAACACCACCGGGCAGCCGGCGGCCAGCGCCGCAGCGGTATCACCACCGGCGGTGGAGAACGCCAGCGGAAAGTTGCTCGCACCAAACACTGCTACCGGGCCGAGGCCGATGCGGTATTGGCGCAGATCCGGACGCGGTAACGGCTGGCGATCCGGTAACGGCAAATCGATTCGCGCGCCGTAGAAATCACCGCGCCGCAGAACTTTGGCGAACAGGCGCATCTGCCCGCTGGTGCGCCCGCGCTCACCCTGAATTCGCCCTGCCGGCAGCGCGGTTTCGCGGCAGACCAGCGCGACGAAATCATCACCCAACGCATCCAGCTCATCGGCAATCGCGTCGAGAAACTGCGCGCGGCGTTCGGCGCTGAGGCTGCGATACACCGGGTACGCTGCGGCGGCGGCTTTGGCGGTGGCATCGACTTCGGCTTCAGTCGCCTGAATGAAATCGTACGGCAGCTGTTCGCCGGTGGTCGCGTCGACGCTTTGCAATTTGACGTTGCCCGCTGCGCTGCGCTGACCGCCGATGTAGTTGTGGCCGAGAATCTGAGTCATGGGAGCTCCTTAAAGGGTGCCGATGCTGTGCGGTTGAAAAGCCGCTGCTGCCGGGGCGATGCCGTTGACCAGCGGTGCGCCGAATTCGGCCTGGCTGATTTCAAACTGGTCGCCCGGTTGGGTACGGATGCCATCGGCGAACGACAGGGTCGCAGTGCCGAAAAAGTGGACGTGCACGTCGCCCGGACGCAGGAACTGGCGGTATTTGAAGTGGTGGTATTCAAGGTTGGCGAGGCTGTGGCACATGTTGGCCTCGCCGCTGAGGAATTCGTTCTGCCACAGCACTTCGCCGTCACGCAGGATGCGGCTGGTGCCAGCCAGATGCTGCGGTAATTCGCCGGTGCGCAGTTCCGGGCCGTAACTGCAACTGCGCAGTTTCGAGTGGGCCAGGTACAGGTAGTTCTTGCGTTCCATGACGTGGTCGGAGAATTCGTTGCCCACCGCGAAACCGAGACGATACGGTTTGCCGTCGTGGCCGATGACGTAGAGCCCGGCCATTTCCGGTTCCTCGCCGGCATCCTCGGCGAACGGTGGCAGTGGAAAGGCCTCGCCCGGACGCACGACGATGCTGCCGTCGCCCTTGTAGAACCATTCCGGCTGCACGCCCGCCTGCCCTGCCGCCGGTTTGCCGCCCTCCACGCCCCATTTGAAGATACGCATGGTGTCGGTCATTTGCGCTTCGTCGCCGGCCTGCTGGTGCATCTTGTCCCGCGCCGAGGCGCTGCCCAGGTGCGTCAGGCCGGTACCGCTGACCAGCAGGTGCGCCGGGTCCGGGTGATCGAGCGGCGGCAGGATGCGCCGGTCTTTGAGCAACTGCGCATAGTCATGACTGATGCCGAGGCCGTGGGTTTGTACTTGCTGCTCCAGAGTGCTGCGGGCTTCGATGGCGGCCAGCGCGAGATCGCGTACGCTGCGGGCGTCCTGCACTTCGCGGATCAGGCCGTTGTCGACCACGCCGACGCGGCGCTCGCCGTTGATCAATTCGAATTGAACCAGATGCATAAATTTCTCCTGTAAACAAAACTTCGAACTGCAAAACCCTGTGGGAGCTGGCTTGCCAGCGATGGCAATCTGTCTGATACCGCTATGTTGGATGTACCGCCGTCATCGCTGGCAAGCCAGCTCCCACAGGGTTTGCGGTGATGGTTCGGTTGATATCAGGTACGGGTGGCGCCCCGTGCACTGGCGGCAAACTGCTCGACCGGCAGCACGTGCTTGCGTTCCAGCACGCGGTAGACGATGCCCGTCAGGATCAAACCGAACACCATCACCCCCGAGAGGAAGTACAGGCCGGAGCCAAGATTCCCGGTGTATTCCTTCAACGCACCAATCACGAACGGCCCGATATACCCGCCGAGGTTGCCCACCGAGTTGATCAGCGCAATCCCAGCCGCCGCACTCGCCCCAGCGAAGAACCGCCCCGGCAAGGTCCAGAACACCGCGGTGCAGGAAAACAGCGCGAACGCCACCAGGCACAGCGCCGCCAGTTGCGCCACCGGCAGGGTCAGCCACGCGCTGAAGAACAGGCCCAGCGCGCCCAATACATAGAGCACCGCCAGGTGGCCGTAGCGGTCATTCATGCGGTCGGAACTGCGCGGCACGATCAGCAGGCCGACGATGCCAAAGATGTACGGCACCGCCGAGACGAAACCGGTCACCAGATCGCTGCCGCCGAACTGTTTGATCAGCGTCGGCAGCCACAGGCCGAGGCCATAAATGCTCAGGGTCACCGGCAGGTAGAACAGCGCCAGCAGCAACACGCGTTTGTCCCTGAGTGCATGCAGCGGGTTGCCGTGACGGGTCTGGCCGTATTCCTGAAGATCCTTTTTCAGTTCGCCGGTCAGCCAGTCTTTCTCGGCCTGATCCATCCACTTCACGTTTTGCGGGCCATCGGGCAGCCAGCGCAGGACCGGCCAGGTCAGCAGGATCGCCGGGGTCCCGATGACGATGAACAGCCACTGCCAGCCGTGCAGACCGAGGATGCCGTCCATGCCCAGCAAGCCGCCGGACACCGGGCCGGTGATCATCATCGCGATCGGTTGGGAGAGGATGAACAGGCCGAGGATCTTGCCGCGATGGCGCACCGGGAACCATTGGGTGATGTAGTACAGAACGCCGGGGAAGAACCCCGCCTCCGCCGCGCCGAGCAGAAAGCGCATCACGTAGAAACTGTGCGGGCCCTGGACGAACGCCATGCCGATGGTGATTGCGCCCCAGGTGATCATGATCCGCGCGAACCAGCGCCGCGCACCGAAGCGCTCGAGCATCAGGTTGCTGGGGATTTCGAGAAGAAAGTAGCCGATGAAAAACAGCCCGGCACCGAGACCGTAGGCCGCGTCACCGATACCGATGTCGGCGCCCATGTGCAGCTTGGCGAAGCCGACGGCGGAGCGATCCACATAGGCGATCAGGTACAGCAGGATCAGGAAGGGGATCAGTTTCAGCGTGATGCGGCGAACAAGCCGCAGTTCCTGGCTCATGGGATCGGTCTCCGATTGTTGTTTTTATAGAACCTCGGGGGACGCCTCTCGCGGAAAACCGCCAGGGCCAATCCCTCCGTCGAAAACGACTATATAGTAATACTAATTACCCAACAACACTTCCAAAGCGACGATTTTGCGCTTATGTTTAGCCGTGACTCGCAAACAATAGTCTTACAATAAGAGAATCGATCATGTCTGAGAAGAAACCCACCCTGCGCTCGGCCCAATGGTTTGGCACCGCCGACAAGAACGGCTTCATGTACCGCAGCTGGATGAAGAATCAGGGCATCGCCGACCACCAGTTTCATGGCAAGCCGATCATCGGCATCTGCAACACCTGGTCGGAACTGACCCCGTGCAACGCGCATTTCCGCCAGATCGCGGAGCACGTCAAACGCGGGGTGATCGAGGCCGGTGGCTTTCCGGTGGAATTCCCGGTGTTCTCCAATGGCGAGTCAAACTTGCGCCCCACCGCCATGCTCACCCGCAACCTGGCAAGCATGGACGTCGAGGAAGCGATTCGCGGCAACCCGATTGACGGCGTGGTGCTGCTGACCGGCTGCGACAAAACCACCCCGGCGCTGCTGATGGGCGCGGCCAGTTGCGATGTGCCGGCGATCGTCGTCACCGGCGGGCCGATGCTCAACGGCAAGCACAAGGGCAAGGACATCGGTTCCGGCACCGTGGTCTGGCAGCTCAGCGAGCAGGTCAAGGCCGGCACCATCACCATCGACGATTTCCTTGCAGCCGAGGGCGGCATGTCGCGCTCGGCGGGCACCTGCAACACCATGGGCACCGCGTCGACCATGGCCTGCATGGCCGAAGCGCTCGGCACGTCCCTGCCGCACAACGCGGCGATTCCGGCGGTGGATGCACGGCGTTATGTGTTGGCGCACATGTCCGGCATGCGCGCGGTGGAGATGGTGCGCGAAGACTTGCGCCTGTCGAAGATTCTGACCAAGGAAGCGTTTGAAAACGCTATCCGTGTAAACGCCGCCATCGGCGGTTCGACCAACGCGGTGATTCACCTGAAAGCCATCGCCGGGCGCATCGGCGTCGAGCTGGATCTGGACGACTGGACCCGCATCGGGCGTGGCATGCCGACCATCGTCGACCTGCAACCGTCCGGGCGTTTTCTGATGGAAGAGTTTTACTACGCCGGTGGCTTGCCGGCAGTACTGCGGCGTCTCGGTGAGGCCAATCTGATCCCCAATCCGAATGCCCTGACCGTCAACGGTAAATCGCTGGGCGAGAACACCAAGGATGCGCCGATCTATGGCGAGGACGAAGTGATCCGCACCCTCGACAATCCGATCCGCGCTGACGGCGGTATCTGCGTGCTGCGCGGCAACCTGGCGCCGCTCGGTGCGGTGCTCAAGCCGTCAGCCGCCACGCCGGAGCTGATGCAGCATCGCGGTCGCGCGGTGGTGTTCGAGAACTTCGACATGTACAAGGCGCGAATCAATGATCCGGAACTGGATGTCGATAAAGACTCGATTCTGGTGATGAAGAACTGCGGGCCAAAGGGTTATCCGGGCATGGCCGAGGTCGGCAACATGGGCTTGCCGGCCAAGCTGCTGGCACAGGGCGTAACGGATATGGTGCGTATCTCCGACGCGCGGATGAGTGGCACCGCGTACGGCACGGTGGTTTTGCACGTCGCCCCGGAAGCGGCGGCCGGCGGGCCGTTGGCGGTGGTGCAGGAAGGCGACTGGATCGAGCTGGACTGCGCCAGCGGGCGTTTGCATCTGGACATTCCGGATGCCGAACTGGCGGCGCGCATGGCGGATCTGCAGCCACCGCAGCAATTGTTGGTGGGTGGCTATCGTCAGCTGTACATCGATCATGTGCTGCAGGCGGATCAGGGCTGTGACTTTGACTTCCTGGTGGGTTGCCGAGGGGCCGAAGTCCCGCGACATTCTCATTAACAGCAAAATCTTTCAGGCCTGAATCCAACCACTGTGGCGAGGGAGCTTGCTCCCGCTCGGCTGCGTAGCAGTCGCAAATCAGCATTAGCGGTATCACAGGAGAACCGCATATACCGGTTTTGGGGCCGCTGCGCAGCCCAGCGGGAGCAAGCTCCCTCGCCACAGGGTGTTCGCAGATTTCAGGCCTGATGATTGCGCCGCACGCCTGCTATGATGCGCGGCATCTCCATCGCTCAGGATCGCGCCGTTCCCCATGGATTACCGCAAACCTTCCGACCGCAAAAGCATGCACTCGCGCATTGTCCAGGAACTGGGCATGCAGATCGTATCCGGACGCTTTTTGCCCGACGACAAACTGCCCGCCGAAGCGCTGTTGTGCGAGGAATACGCGGTGAGCCGGCCGGTGTTGCGCGAAGCCACGCGGGTGCTGGTGGCCAAGGGGCTGGTGTATTCCAAACCGCGCGTTGGCACGGTGGTCAAGGCCCGTCGCGAGTGGCACATGCTCGATCCGGACGTGCTGCACTGGCTGATGCAAAGCAGTCCGCAGAATGAATTCTTCAATGTGCTGACCAGCGTACGCAGCATCATCGAACCGGCCGCTGCCGCCCTCGCCGCCCAGCATGCAACCGAGGCCGACATCGCGGCCATCGGCGAGGCTTATCAGCGCATGGAAGCGGCACCGACTCCGGAGGCCTTGCTGCAACCGGATCTGGACTTCCACAGCCGCATCGCCGACGCGACTCACAACGATCTGCTGGCGAACCTGTGCAACATGCTTTCGGTGGCGATTGCCGAGGCGTTGAAGCATTCCAACCAGCGGCCGAACCTGCATGAACTGGCGCTGCCGCGGCACAAGGCGATTCTCACCGCGATCGAGAACCGTGATGCGCTGGGTGCAAGGCATGCAACGCTGGTGCAGCTGGATGATGCGCGCAGTGCGCTTAGCGTCGTGCTAGGCACCGAACTTTCTTAAGCCTTGAGACCGCCGGCCCTCACCCTAGCCCTCTCCCGGAGGGAGAGGGAACTGACCGAGTTGTTCTTCGTCATACATCGACCTGAATGACTGAGTCGATTATGGATTCAAAGCAAGTCGTTCAAGTCGGTGCAGATCTCCAATATCCCCGGATCGGTCCCCTCTCCCCCCGGGAGAGGGCTAGGGTGAGGGGCTTTTGATCTTGACTCATAAAAAAGCCGCAACCCCAAGGTTGCGGCTTTGTCGTTTCAGGCATCCGGATCAGTGAGCAAACAGCGAATTGCCCTTCTGCCCCGCCAATTTCTCCGGTTTGATCAGGAACTTCGCCAGCGCCGGCAGCAGCCACAGCGCACCGAACATGTTCCACAGCAACATGAAGGTCAGCATCAGGCCCATGTCGGCCTGGAACTTGATCGCCGAGAAGATCCAGGTGCACACGCCGATCGCCAGGCACAGACCGGTGAACAACACCGCTTTACCGGTGGATTTCAGGGTCTGGTAATAGGCTTCCTGCAACGGCAGACCGGCGCGCAGGAAACTTTCCAGTCGGCTGTAGATGTAGATGCCGTAGTCGACGCCAATCCCCACGCCCAGCGCCACCACCGGCAGGGTCGCGACCTTGACGCCGATGCCCATGAACGCCATCAGCGCGTTGCCCAGCACCGAGGTCAGCACCAGCGGCAGGACGATGCACAGGGTTGCCGCCCATGAGCGGAAGGTGATCATGCACATCACCGCCACGCAGATGTACACCAGGATCAGGATGGTCAGTTCGGCCTGTTTGATCACTTCGTTGGTGGCCGCCTCGATCCCGGCATTACCGGCGGCAAGGATGAATTCCAGACCGTCCTTGTTGTTGGCCTTGGCGAATTCCTGCACCGCGTGTACAGCGCGATCCAGGGTTTCGGCCTTGTGGTCATTGAGGAAGATCAGCACCGGCGCCAGCGAACAGCTGTTGTTGTACAGGCCGTCGGCGCGGGCGATCGAGTTGTTCAGCACGTCCGGGTTGCGCGACAGGGTTTCCCATTTCAGGTTGCCCTCGTTCATGCCCTTGATCATCTGCTTGGACACGGTCACCAGCGAGATCGCCGACTGCACGCCCTCGGTGTTCTGCATCTTCCACATCAGCTCATCGATCGGCGCCATCGCTTCGTAGCGCGAGCAACCTTCGGTGGCGGTCTTGACCATCACCACCAGCACGTCGGAACTGGTGGAGTAGTTGTTGATGATGAAGTTGTTGTCCTTGTTGTAGCGCGAGTCCGGACGCAATTCCGGTGCGCCTTGATCGAGGTCGCCGATTTTCAGGTTCTGGCTGTACCAGAGGCCGCCGCCGAACGCGATCAGCGCCAGGGCGATGGAAACCGGCGCCACTTTCGGGCTGGCGAAATTCGACAACATGCGCCAGAACGGGTGTTCGCGATTCGCGTCCTTCTTGCTCTTGGCGATGGCGCGCTTGCTGATGCCGACATAGGAAATCGCCACCGGCAGCAGGATCAGGTTGGTGAACACGATCACCGCCACGCCGATGGACGCGCCGATCGCCAGTTCGCGGATTACCCCGATGTCGATGATCAGCAGGGTGATGAAGCCCACGGCGTCGGCGAGAATCGCGATCATCCCCGGCAGGAACAGCTGCCGGAAAGTGCGCCGCGCCGCCGTCAGGGCGTTGTCCGCTTCACTCGATTGCAGGGCGATCCCGTTGATCTTCTGCACGCCGTGGGAAATGCCGATGGCGAAGATCAGGAACGGCACCAGCATCGAATACGGATCCAGCCCGAAACCGAAGAAGTGCATCAGCCCGAGCTGCCAGACCACCGCCACCAGCGTGGTGCTCAACACCGCCACCGTGCTGCGCAGACAGTTGGTGAACCACAACAGCAGGATCAGGGTGATGACGAAAGCGATGCCGAAGAACATCACCACCATCACCAGCCCGTCGATCAGGTCACCGACCTTCTTGGCGAAGCCGACGATGTGGATCTTGACGTTGGGGTTCTGTGCTTCGAACTTGTTGCGGATCTTGTCTTCGAGTTCATGGGAGAACTGGCGGTAGTCCAGCGCCAGCAGCTTGCCCTGATCCTGCGGGTCCGGGTAGGACTCCAGCAGCGGGATGTCGACGATGCTCGACTTGAAGTCGTTGGACACCAGACGCCCGACCTGGCCCGACTTGAGGACGTTGTTGCGCAGCATGTCGAGGCTGTCCGGCGAGCCATCGTAGCTCTGCGGAATCACTTCACCCCCGGCGAAACCCTCTTCGGTCACTTCAGTCCAGCGTACGCTCGGACTCCACAGCGACTTGAGGCCGGAGCGGTCGACGCCGGAGATGTAGAACACCTCGTCGTTGATCTGGCGCAGGGTCTCCATGTACTCCCTGGAGAAGATGTCGCCGTCTTTAGCCTCCACCGAAATGCGCACGGTGTTGCCCAGGTTCGCCAGATCGTTGCGGTGCTCCATCATCTTCTCGATGAACGGATGCTTGAGCGGGATCATTTTTTCGAAACTGGTGGACGGGCGGATCAGCGTGGCTTGCCAGAACAAGAAAATGCTGACCACCAGGCAGATCAGGATCACGGCCGGGCGGTTGTTGAAAATCAGACGTTCGAGGAGCGTCGCTTTGTCCTGCTGAGGAGTGATCAAGGAAGTCATAGCCCCGCCTTCTTATTATTGATTTCGGCGCCGTTTGGCTGCGTGGTGTGCACGCCGCCCTGCCCGGTCAGAATCAGATTGCCGTCGCCGGCCGCTGTCACCGAGGACAGCGAGATGCGGTCCGGGCGGTTGAACACGCTGAAGGTTTCGCCGTTGTCGCTGCTGCTGATCACCGAGCCGCCGTTGCCGACGATCACGATCGAGCCATCGGCAAGCAGCGTGGCGCCGGACAGACCGAACTCCAGCGCACCGCGCGCGGCCTTGAGTTCGACCTGCTGCCAGGTGCTGCCAAAGTCGCTGGAGCGGTAGAGGTTGCCGCGCAAGCCATAGGCCAACAGGGTTTGCGCTTGCGCAGTGCCGATCACGCCGAACAGCGAGCCCTGATAGGGGCCCTGGAGTTTCTCCCAGGTCTGGCCCCAGTCCGGGGAGCGGAACATGCTGCCCTGCTCGCCGACAATGAACAGACCAGCGTCCTTGACGGCGGCGATGGCGTTGAGGTGGAACTGATCCTGGTTGTCGAGGCGGTCGCTGACATCCTGCCAGTTCTTGCCGCCGTCGGTGGTTTCCAGCAGTGCGCCGTAAGCGCCGACCGCAACACCGTGGTTGACGTCCTGGAACCAGACGTCAAGCAGCGGCGCTTCGCGCTTGAGGTCTTCAAACTGCTTGCTCCAGGTCAGGCCGCCGTCTTCGCTGGCGAGGATCTGCGCGTCGTGGCCGACCGCCCAGCCGTGCTTGTCGTCGACGAAATACACCGCCGTCAGCAGTTGCCGGGTCGGCACTTTGGCTTGAGTCCAGGTTTTGCCCTGGTCATCGGAATAGAGAATGTGCCCACGATCACCGACCGCCACCAGGCGGGTGCCGGCGTGGACGACATCGAGCATCAGGCTTTTGGCGGCTTTGGCCGATTCGGTGGAATACACCCCGTCGGCCGGCGCTTCGGCGGCCAGCGCGGGTGCCGACAAGGCAGCACAGCCCAGCAGAGTGAGTGCTGTGGCCAGCAACGCGGTGTTGCGTAACGCCGGCGGGCGGCAACGACTCATAGACCTTCCCCTATTTATTATTGTTAGGCCGTTCGGCCTTAGGGCGCCGCAAGGGTGCTCGTGGTGACTGATGGGTCACAAGCATAGCCGTGAAACCCGCAGTCCAGAGCGCCTTGGGAAGCTGGCTCATCCTATCGGGCTTTGGAAACGTCTGACAATCGGCGCCACGTTATCTTTTGTTAACCGGATGCCCCTTACACAAACCCCTGTAGGAGCTGCGGCACGCTGCGATCTTTTGGTCCGGGTCTTTAAAAACAAGATCAAGAGATCGCAGCGTGCCGCAGCTCCTACATCGATATTGCGACAGGTCGGATTGATGAGGATGGCAGGTGAATGCGCTGCCATTCGCCGGATGGATGCGGCAAATCTTGCGTGGGGGACTTGCACGATCGGTATTATGGTATACCATCAGACGCACAGACACTCTCAATCCCCCTACGGAGCAGCTCATGAGTTTCGAAATTCGCAAGATCGTCAGCTATGTCGAAGAAACCTTCATCGAAGGCGGCAAGGCCACTGACAAGCCAGTGACCATGGTCGGGCTGGCCGTGGTGATGAAGAACCCGTGGGTCGGCAACGGCTTCGTCGAGGATCTGAAACCGCAGATCCGCGCCAACTGCTCCGACCTAGGCGCCATGATGGTCGAGCGGCTGGTGGGCATCATCGGCGGCGCCGAGAAGATCGAGGCGTACGGCAAAGCGGCAGTGGTCGGCGCCGACGGCGAGATCGAACACGCCTCGGCCGTGATCCACACCCTGCGCTTCGGCAACCACTACCGCGAAGCGGTCAAGGCCAAGAGCTACCTGAGCTTCACCAACAAGCGCGGCGGCCCGGGCACGTCGATCCAGATCCCGATGATGCACAAGGACGACGAAGGCCAGCGTTCGCACTACATCACTCTGGAAATGCAGATCGAAGACGCGCCGCGTGCCGACGAAATCGTCGTCGTGCTCGGGTGCGCCGACGGTGGTCGCCTGCACCCGCGCATCGGCAACCGCTACATCGATCTGGAAGAACTGGCCGCCGAAAAAGCCCAGTAATCACAATAAAAAGGCATTGCAGGAGCGCTCCATGATTCGGCTCACCGCTGAACTCACCCCGGCTGGCACCAGTTACCTGGCGACCGGCCAAGGCCAGCCCGTGGTCTTGATCCACGGCGTGGGCCTGAACAAAGAAATGTGGGGCGGCCAGATCGTCGGCCTGTCTGCCCAATACCAGGTGATCGCCTACGACATGCTCGGCCACGGCGCCAGCCCGCGCCCGGCCAGCGGCACCGGCCTGCTCGGTTATGCCGATCAGTTGCTGGAGCTGCTCGATCACCTGAATCTGCCCGAGGCCGCGGTGATCGGTTTCTCCATGGGCGGCCTGGTGGCGCGGGCGTTTGCCCTGCACTACCCGGAGCGCCTGCAAAGCCTGGTGGTACTCAACAGCGTGTTCAACCGCAGCGAAGAACAGCGTGCCGGGGTCATCGCGCGCACTGCACAAGCCGCCGAACACGGGCCGGATGCCAACGCCGAAGCGGCGCTGTCGCGCTGGTTCAGCCGCGAATATCAGGCGGCCAACCCGGCGCAGATTGCGGCCATTCGTCAGACCCTGGCCGGCAATGATCCGCAAGGCTACCTGACCACCTACGAATTGTTCGCCACCCAGGACATGTACCGCGCCGACGACCTCGGCAGCATACAGGCGCCGACGCTGATCGCCACCGGCGAACTCGATCCCGGTTCCACCCCGGAAATGGCCGAGCAACTGGCCCGGCGCATTTCCGGTGCGAAGGTTGCGGTGCTGCCCGAGCAACGGCATATGATGCCGGTAGAGTCGCCGCGTCTGGTCAACCATACGCTGCTGGAATTTCTCGACTACGCACACTCCCGACAAAACCATATAAAGGGGATCGTTGCATGACACTCGCACGCTTCCAGATGTGCATCGGCGGAGAATGGGTCGACGCCCTCTCCGGCAAGACTTTCACAAGCCTCAACCCGGCCAGCGCGCAAGCCTGGGCCGAACTGCCCGACGCCGATGAAGCCGATGTCGAACGCGCCGTGCAAGCGGCGCAGACTGCCTTCGACAGCCCGGCCTGGCGCGGCCTCACCGCCACTGCCCGCGGCAAACTGCTGCGGCGTCTCGGTGACCTGATCGCAGAAAACAAGGAACAACTGGCGCAGTTGGAAAGCCGCGACAACGGCAAACTGATCCGCGAAACCCGTGGTCAGGTCGGTTATCTGCCGGAGTTCTTCCACTACACCGCAGGCCTCGCAGACAAGCTCGAAGGCGGCACCCTGCCGCTGGACAAGCCCGACCTGTTTGCCTACACCGTGCACGAGGCGATGGGTGTGGTTGCCGCGATCATTCCGTGGAACAGCCCGCTGTACCTGACTGCGATCAAACTGGCGCCGGCTCTCGCTGCCGGCAACACCATCGTGATCAAGCCGTCCGAGCACGCCTCGGCGACCATCCTTGAGCTGGCACGTCTGGCCCTCGAAGCCGGGATTCCGTCAGGCGTGGTCAACGTCGTCACCGGTTACGGCCCGAGCACCGGCGCCGCCCTCACCCGCCATCCGCTGATCCGCAAGATCGCCTTCACCGGCGGCGCGGCCACGGCCCGGCATGTGGTGCGCAGCAGCGCCGAGAACTTCGCCAAGCTGTCGCTGGAACTCGGCGGCAAGTCGCCGAACATCATCTTCGCCGACGCCGACCTGGACAGCGCGATCAACGGCGCGATTGCCGGGATCTACGCCGCCTCCGGCCAGAGCTGCGTGTCCGGTTCACGCCTGCTGGTGCAGGATGAAATCTACGACGAGTTCGTCAACCGCCTGGTCGAACGCGCCCAGCGCATCCGCATCGGCAACCCGCAGGAGGACCACAGCGAGATGGGTCCGATGGCCACCGCGCAGCAACTGGCGGTGGTCGAAGGTCTGGTGGCTGACGCCATCGCTGAAGGTGCGCGTTTGCGCACCGGCGGCAAGCGTCCGAACGATCTCGGTGACGGCTGGTTCTACGAGCCGACGTTGTTCGAGTGCGACCGCAACTCGATGAAGATCATGCAGGAAGAAGTCTTCGGCCCGGTGGCTTCGGTGATTCGCTTCAAAGATGAAGCCGAGGCGCTGACGATTGCCAACGACTCGCAGTTCGGCCTCGCCGCCGGCATCTGGACCCGCGACCTGGGCCGCGCCCATCGCCTGGCGCGGGATGTGCGTTCGGGGATCATCTGGGTCAACACCTACCGCGCAGTGTCGGCGATGGCGCCGATCGGCGGCTTCAAGAACAGTGGCTATGGACGCGAAAGCGGCATCGATTCGGTGCTGGCCTACACCGAACTGAAAACGGTGTGGATCAACCTCTCTCAGGCGCCGATGCCTGATCCGTTTGTGATGCGCTAGGAGTCCTGCGACATGATCGAACCCGGCATTTACAAAGACGTCATGAGCTCGTTTCCGTCCGGGGTCACGGTGGTCACCACCCTCGACCCGGAGGGCGCCATCGTCGGCATCACCGCCAGCGCCTTCAGTGCGCTGTCGATTGATCCGGCGCTGGTGCTGTTCTGCCCCAACTACGCCTCCGACACCTACCCGGTACTGCGCGACAGCAAGAAATTCGCGATCCATTTGCTGTCCGCCGACCAGACCGCTGAAGCCTATGCCTTTGCTGGTAAAGGCAAGGACAAGGCCAAAGACATCCAGTGGCATTTGAGCGAACTGGGTAACCCGATCCTCGCCAAGGCCACGGCGATCATCGAGTGCGAGTTGTGGCGTGAATACGACGGTGGTGATCACGCGATCATTGTCGGCGCGGTGAAGAACCTGATCCTGCCCGAGCAACCGGTGACGCCGATGATTTATCACAAGGGCAAGCTTGGGCCGTTGCCGACCCTGGCCTGAAAGAACAATGCAAAACTCTGTGGGAGCTGGCTTGCCAGCGATGACGTCGGAACATTCAACATCAATGCTGACTGAACCACCGCTATCGCTGGCAAGCCAGCTCCCACAGGGATTGAGGTGAGCCGAAGAATATGAGCAACGAAAAGTACGAAAAAGGCCTGAAGATCCGCACCCAGGTACTGGGCGAAGCCTACGTGCAGCGCTCGATTGAGAACGCCGATGACTTCAGCCGCCCGCTGCAGGAAATGGTCACCGAATATTGCTGGGGCCATGTCTGGGGGCGCGAGGGTTTGTCGCTCAAGGAGCGCAGCATGATCAACCTGGCGATGATCTCGGCGCTCAACCGTCCGCACGAACTCAAGCTGCATGTGCGCGGCGCCTTGCGTAACGGCCTGAGTCGTGAGCAAATACGCGAAATTCTGCTTCAGGTCGGTATTTATTGCGGCGTCCCGGCAGCCGTGGACAGTTTCCGGCTTGCCCGTGAAGCCTTCGCCGAAGCCGACGCCGAGGCCTCCAGTTAACCCCTCGGCTGTTTAGATGCCCGTCTGGCATGGACAGCCAACTTAAAGAGCGGACCCCATGAAACGCCAGCCACTCGACGACAGCTTCAAGGTCAATCGCAACCCCGTTACCCTGCGCGAAATCGTGCTGGATAAACTGCGTAGCGCGATCATGAATTTCCAGCTCATGCCCGGCGATCGTCTGGTGGAGCGCGATCTGTGCGATCGCCTCGGTGTCAGCCGCACATCGGTGCGCGAAGCCTTGCGCCACCTGGAGTCCGAAGGTCTGGTCGAGTTCGCCGATGCCAAAGGTCCGCGCGTTGCGATCATCACCCTCGCCGATGCGGTCGACATCTATGAGCTGCGCTGCGTGCTCGAAGGCCTGATCGTCCAGCTGTTCACCCTGCGCGCCAAGGCCAAGGACATCAAGGCCCTGGAAAAAGCCCTCGACGAGAACCGCAAGGCGCTCAAGGACGGCGAACTGCAACAGGTGATCGACTCGGTGCAGGGCTTCTACGACGTGCTGCTCGAAGGCTCGGGCAACCATGTTGCGGCCACTCAGTTGCGCCAGTTGCAGGCGCGCATCAGCTACTTGCGGGCGACCTCGGTGTCCCAGGAAAACCGGCGCGGCGCGAGTAACCACGAAATGGAAAAAATGGTTGAGGCGATCAAGAGCGGTGATCCGCTGGCGGCGCATCAGGCGTGTGTCGATCACGTGCGCGCTGCGGCCGCCGTGGCCCTCGACTACCTCAAGCGCAAGCAGGAAGAGACCGGCGCCACGCCGAACATCACCCTGCCCATCGCGCTGAAAGAACCGCGCATAGGTCACTGACATGTTCAGCCCGAGCTTTTGCCCGAAATGCGGTGGCCCTGACCTCGGTCAGCAGGTGCCGCCGGGCGATACGCACGAGCGCCTGATGTGCCGCGGCTGCGGCTACATCCACTACGTCAACCCGAAGATCATCGCCGGCTGCATCATCGAGCAGGACGGCAAATACCTCTTGTGCCAACGGGCGATCCCGCCACGCCCGGGCACTTGGACGCTGCCGGCCGGCTTCATGGAAAGCGGCGAAACCACCGAGCAGGCGGCGCTGCGCGAAGTCTGGGAAGAAAGCGGCGTGCGCGCGGAAATCGTCTCGCCGTACTCGATTTTCAGCGTGCCGAAGATCAGCGAGGTGTACATCATCTTCCGCGCCATCGCGCTGGAGATCACCGGGCAGTACGGGCCCGAGACCCTGGACTACAAGTTCTTCGCCCCCGAGGACATTCCGTGGGAGCAGATCTATTACCCGGCGATCCGGCAGATTCTCGAGCGCTATATCGAGGAGCGTCAGGCCGGGGTGTATGGGATCTATATGGGCAATGATGACAGCGGGAAGATTCACTTTATCCGCTGATCACATCCCACCCTGCCGGTGCCCCATATTCCCTCACACCCCAAAATCCCTGTAGGAGCTGCCGCAGGCTCGGGCCGCGATCGGACGATCTTTTGACTTTGATTTTAAAAAACAACATCAAAAGATCGCAGCCTGCGGCAGCTCCTACAGGGGTTACGGCGCCAGGCCTTCGACGATGACGATCTCCGCGCTCGCCCATTCCTCGCGATAACGTTTCGCCTCCTGATACGCCGCCGAGTGGTAGCACGCCAGCGCCTGCTCATAGCTCTCGAACTCGATCACCACGCTACGCTGAGGAGTAGTCCTGCCCTCGAGCGCTTCACTGCGCCCACCACGCGCTAAAAATTTCGCGCCGAAAGCGGCAAACGCGGCCGGCGCGCGCTGGGTGTATTGGCTGTAGTGCTCGGCATCGTCAACATCCACGTGGGCAATCCAGTACGCCTTCATAGTGACCTCTTTGTTGATTTTGTATTATGGTATACCAATATTATTTGCAACCCACCCTGAGAGTCCAGCATGGCCTTCAACAGCATCGAAGAAATCCTCGAAGATTATCGCCTCGGCAAAATGGTCCTGCTGGTCGATGACGAAGATCGGGAAAACGAAGGCGACCTGCTGCTGGCCGCCGACTGCTGCACGCCCCAGGCGATCAGCTTCATGGCCCGTGAGGCGCGCGGTCTGATTTGCCTGACGCTGACCGACGAACATTGCCAACGGTTGGGTCTTGAGCAGATGGTGCCGAGCAATGGCAGCGTGTTCAGCACCGCGTTCACCGTATCGATTGAAGCGGCGGTCGGCGTGACGACTGGCATTTCTGCGGCTGACCGTGCGCGCACAGTCGCGGCCGCCGTAGCGAAAGACGCCCGCGCCGAAGATCTGGTGCAACCCGGGCACATCTTCCCGCTGCGCGCCAAGGAAGGCGGCGTGCTGACCCGCGCCGGCCACACCGAGGCCGGTTGCGACCTCGCGCGCCTCGCCGGTTTCACCCCGGCCTCGGTGATCGTCGAGGTGATGAACGACAACGGCACCATGGCCCGCCGCCCGGATCTGGAAGTGTTCGCGCGCAAGCACGGGATCAGGATCGGCACCATCGCCGACCTGATCCACTATCGCTTGAGCACCGAGCACACCATCGAACGCATTGGCGAGCGTGAGTTGCCGACGGTGCATGGCACCTTCCGGTTGATCACTTTCGAAGACCGCATCGAGGGCGGCGTGCACATGGCGATGGTCATGGGCGATCTGCGCCGCGAAGAGCCGACGCTGGTGCGCGTGCATGTGATCGATCCACTGCGGGATCTGGTCGGCGCCGAGTACAGCGGGCCGAGCAACTGGACGTTGTGGGCGGCGTTGCAACGGGTCGCGGCGGAAGGTCATGGGGTTGTGGTGGTGTTGGCCAATCATGAATCGTCGCAGGCATTGCTGGAGCGCGTGCCGCAATTGACTCAGCCGCCTAGGCAGTTCAGCCGTTCGCAATCGCGGATCTATTCGGAGGTGGGGACCGGGGCGCAGATTCTGCAGAACCTGGGGGTGGGCAAGCTGCGGCATCTTGGGCCGCCGCTGAAGTATGCGGGGTTGACCGGGTATGACCTGGAAGTGGTCGAGAGCATTCCCTTCACCGAGCATTCCTGAGAAAACGAAGATCACCTGTGGCGAGGGAGCTTGCTCCCGCTGGACTGCGCAGCAGGCCCCTTTTCTGGATAAAGCGAGGGTCGCTTCGCAACCCAGCGGGAGCAAGCTCCCTCGCCACAATTTTTCACCTATCGAAATCCTTCAGCGGTCAAAAAAGCACATCCGCCAGATAACCGGTAAGGCAAAGTGCTTGCACAAAGCTTGGAATACCATAATATGATATTCCATAGACCGGACGACCTGAAAAACCGTCCGGCTACTGCTCCCGACAGGCGGGCAACAACGCAAGCCCGCTCAAAAACACAACAATGAGGGCGTGAAAATGGTGTTGAACAAAGCTGCAACCGCAATCCTTTTTGCGGGACTGCTGAGCGTGACCGGCCAGGCCGCGATGGCCGCCGAGAGTGTGAACTTTGTCAGCTGGGGCGGTAGCACCCAGGATGCGCAGAAACAGGCCTGGGCCGATCCGTTCAGCAAGGCCAGCGGCATCACTGTTGTCCAGGACGGCCCAACCGACTACGGCAAACTCAAAGCCATGGTCGAAAGCGGCAACGTGCAGTGGGACGTGGTCGATGTCGAAGCCGACTTTGCCCTGCGCGCCGCTGCCGAAGGCCTGCTCGAACCCCTCGATTTCAAAGTGATCCAGCGCGAAAAGATCGACCCGCGTTTCGTCAGCGATTACGGCGTCGGCTCGTTCTTCTTCTCCTTCGTCCTCGGCTACAACGAAGGCAAGCTCGGCGCGGCCAAGCCGCAGGACTGGACCGCCCTGTTCGACACCAAGACCTACCCCGGCAAACGCGCTCTGTACAAATGGCCGAGCCCCGGCGTGCTCGAACTGGCGCTGCTGGCCGACGGCGTGCCGGCTGACAAGCTCTACCCGCTGGATCTGGATCGCGCCTTCAAGAAACTCGACACCATCAAGAAAGACATCGTCTGGTGGGGCGGCGGCGCGCAGTCGCAGCAACTGCTGGCCTCCGGTGAAGCCAGCATGGGCCAGTTCTGGAACGGCCGCATTCACGCCCTGCAGGAAGACGGCGCGCCGGTGGGCGTGAGCTGGAAACAGAACCTGGTCATGGCCGACATTCTGGTGATTCCAAAGGGTTCGAAAAACAAGGACGCGGCGATGAAGTTCCTGGCCAACGCCAGCAGTGCCAAAGGCCAGGCCGACTTCTCCAACCTGACCGCCTACGCCCCGGTCAACGTCGACAGCGTGGCGCGCCTGGACTCGGTGCTGGCCCCGAACCTGCCGACTGCCTACGCTAAGGATCAGATCACTCTTGATTTCGCGTACTGGGCCAAGAACGGTCAAGCCATCGCGACACGGTGGAACGAATGGCTGGTCAAATGAAAATGGCGGCCACGGCGTCCCGTCCCTCCACTGCCACCGGGAGCGCCGCGAGCGCTGCCGGCCCGGCCACAGGCAAGGCCAGTGCAATGGCGCAAGCCCCGTCCCTCAGACAACGCTGGCGCGGCGCCGGCAACCTCGCTCCGGCGTTGCTGTTCCTCGGCCTGTTCTTTCTCGCGCCGTTGATTGGCCTGCTGTTGCGCGGTGTACTGGAACCGACTCCCGGCCTTGGCAACTACGAACAACTGTTCGCCAATTCGGCGTACGCACGGGTGCTGCTCAACACCTTTTCGGTGGCCGGGCTGGTGACGATCTTCAGCCTGTTGCTGGGCTTTCCACTGGCCTGGGCGATCACCCTGGTGCCGCGCGGCTGGGGGCGCTGGATCCTCAACATCGTGCTGCTGTCGATGTGGACCAGCCTGCTCGCTCGCACCTATTCGTGGCTGGTATTGCTGCAGGCCTCGGGGGTGATCAACAAGGCGCTGATGGCGCTGGGCATCATCGATCAGCCGCTGGAAATGGTGCACAACCTGACCGGCGTGGTGATCGGCATGAGCTACATCATGATCCCGTTCATCGTCCTGCCGTTGCAGGCGACCATGCAGGCCATCGACCCGATGATCCTGCAGGCTGGCTCGATCTGCGGCGCCAGTCCCTGGACCAACTTCTTCCGGGTGTTCCTGCCGCTGTGCCGGCCGGGTCTGGCGTCCGGCGGGTTGATGGTGTTCGTGATGTCGCTCGGTTATTACGTCACCCCGGCGCTGCTCGGCGGGGCGCAGAACATGATGCTGCCGGAGTTCATCATTCAGCAGGTGCAATCGTTCCTCAACTGGGGCCTGGCCAGTGCCGGCGCCGCGTTGCTGATCGCGATCACGCTGGTGCTGTTCTATTTCTACCTGAAGCTTCAGCCGGAATCCCCGGTTGGCGCCAGCAACGCGAGGTAAGCCGAGATGCTCCTGACTCCCAATGCCATGAGCCGCCGGATGCGTTTCGGGCTCTACGCCACCACCGGGTTGATCGGCCTGTTCCTGCTGTTGCCGATCGTGTTCATCGTCCTGCTGTCGTTCGGCTCGTCGCAGTGGCTGGTGTTCCCGCCGCCGGGCTGGACGCTGAAATGGTACGGCCAGTTCTTCTCCAACGCCGACTGGATGAACGCTGCGGCGGCCAGCCTCAAGGTCGCCGTGCTGACCACGATCTGCGCCGTGGCCCTCGGTCTGCCAACCGCGTTTGCTCTGGTGCGCGGGCGTTTTCCCGGCCGGGAAATGCTCTACGGCCTGTTCACCCTGCCGATGATCGTGCCGCTGGTGATCATCGCGGTGGCGGTGTACGCGTTGTTTCTCAAGCTCGGTTACACCGGAACCATGTTTGCCTTTGTGGTCAGCCATGTGATCGTCGCGCTGCCGTTCACCATCATCTCGATCATCAACTCGCTGAAGCTGTTCGATCAGTCGATTGAAGACGCGGCGGTGATCTGCGGCGCCTCACGCCTGCAAGCAGTGTTCAAGGTGACGTTCCCGGCGATCCGTCCGGGCATGGTCGCCGGCGCCCTCTTCGCCTTTCTGGTTTCGTGGGATGAAGTGGTGCTCAGCGTGATGATGGCCAGCCCGACCCTGCAAACCCTTCCCGTGAAAATGTGGACCACTTTGCGCCAGGACCTGACCCCGGTGATCGCCGTCGCTTCGACGCTGCTGATCGGCCTGTCGGTATTGGTCATGGTGATCGCCGCCGCGCTGCGCCGGCGCAACGAAATCAGCGCCTGAGCGCCCAGGAGTACGACATGAGTGCCGTGATCAAAGACGCATCCCAGCAGAACGACAAACCCCTGGTCAGCCTGCGCAATCTGAACAAGCACTACGGCGATTTCGCCGCCGTGGACAACATCTCGCTGGACATCAAGGACGGCGAGTTCCTGACCTTCCTCGGCTCCAGCGGCTCGGGCAAAAGCACCACGCTGTCGATGCTCGCCGGCTTCGAAACCCCGAGCAGCGGCGAGATCCTGGTCAACGGGCAGTCGCTGGTCAACGTGCCGCCGCACAAGCGCGACATCGGCATGGTGTTCCAGCGCTACTCGCTGTTCCCGCATCTGTCGGTGCGTGACAACATCGCCTTCCCGTTGGCGATTCGCAAACTCGCTGCCGCCGAACGTGACAAGCGTGTCGACGCGATGTTGAAACTGGTGCAGCTCGAACAGTTCGCCCATCGCCGCCCTTCGCAACTCTCTGGCGGCCAACAACAGCGGGTCGCCATCGCCCGGGCGCTGGTCTACGAGCCACGCATTCTGCTGATGGACGAGCCGCTGGGGGCGCTGGATAAAAAACTGCGTGAAGACTTGCAGGATGAACTGCGCCAGCTGCATCGGCGCCTGGGCATTACCATCGTCTACGTGACCCATGACCAGGAAGAAGCGATGCGCCTGTCGCAGCGCATTGCGATTTTCAGTCACGGCAAGATTGTTGGCCTGGGCAGCGGTTATGACCTGTATCAGAACCCGCCGAATGCGTTTGTCGCGTCGTTCCTCGGTAACTCGAACTTCCTCAAGCTCAAGGCCCAAGGCAATGCGGCGGCGAGTTTCGAAGGGCAGTCGTTGTCGATTCGTCTGACCGCTGGTTTGCATACCGAGCAGGATGTGCTGCTGATGGTGCGCCCGGAAAAAGCGGTGGCGCTGAGTGTGCAACAGGCGAGCGAAGAGCCGTTGGCGGCGGGTTGGAATGAGGTGTCGGCGCAGGTGGTGGAGGTGTTGTTTCTTGGCGAGAGCCAGACCTGCAGCGTGGTGACTTCGGGCGGTACTTCGATGACGGTGAAAGCGCTGTCCGCCGCCGGCATGCCGCTCAAGGCTGGCGACCCGGTGCGAGTGCGCTGGGCCACGGCGGACGCCTGCGTCTACACCGAATGGGCTGAAAGCGACCTTAACAAAGCCGCCGGTTCTCACTGATAGCGTGTCGTCTGTGGGATTCCCCCCCTCACCCCAGCCCTCTCCCCCAAGGGGGCGAGGGGGAAAGGGAGCCGATCACCATGATGGTCAAGACCTGAGTTCGACCCGATATTTCAGGTCGGCGTAACTCGTCCAGACAATCCAGTCAGTCCCCTCTCCCTCCGGGAGAGGGCTAGGGTGAGGGAAGCTGTCAGCACGGTCTCAGGGAATAGCGCGGTAGCCTTCAATCTGATCCGGCCACGCCGTGAGAATTTCGAAGCCTGTCTCGGTCACCGCGACCATATGCTCCCACTGCGCCGACAACGAGCCATCCTTGGTCAGCACCGTCCAGCCGTCCGGCATGTTCTTCACATGGCGCTTGCCGGCATTGAGCATCGGCTCGACGGTGAAGATCATCCCCGCCTTGAGCTTCATGCCCTGATTGGGGAAACCGTAATGCAGGATCTGCGGCTCGTCGTGGTAAACCTTGCCGATGCCATGCCCGCAGTATTCACGCACCACACTGAAACCTTCCTTCTCCGCCAGACTCTGGATCGCATGGCCGATGTCACCCAGCGTCGCGCCCGGACGCACCATGCGAATGCCCGCGCACATAGCGTCGTAAGTGGTCTTGATCAGGTGCTGCGCTTCAGGCGTCGCCTCACCGACCACGTACATGCGGCTGGTGTCGCCGAACCAGCCGTCCTTGAGCACCGCGATGTCGAGGTTGACGATGTCGCCGTCCTTCAGCGGTGTGCCCGACGGGATGCCATGGCACACCACGTCGTTGACCGAAGCGCAGACGGTTTTCGGGAAGCCGTGATAACCGACGTTGGCCGGAATCGCTTTTTGCACATTGACGATGTAGTCGTTGCACAGGCGATCCAGCTCATCGGTGGTCACGCCGGCCTTCACATGCGGCACCAGCATCGCCAGCACTTCAGCGGCGAGTTTGCCGGCCGCGCGCGACTGAGCGATTTCGGCGGGGGTGTTGATCTTGATCTGGTTTCTCATGCGCTGACGGCTTCCTGAGTCAGTTGATGCAGATCCAGCCCGCCGTTCTGTTCGGCGCGGATCAGCAAGCGGCAAATGGCGCTGTGGTCGAGGTTGGGGTGCAGCTCGGCGAGCATGCCGATGCGCATCCAGTGCTCGGCCTGCGCGTTGATCGAGCGGCTGAGCGCATTGCTGGAGATGCGCAGGTTTTCGTGCATGTCTTCTGAAATCTTTACGATGCCCATATCCGAATCCGATACGAAGTGTATATGGATCGTATATTAGCCAACCCTCACGACGAATTGCAAATACACTCCGCAAACCTACCGACATAACCGTGTAGGAGCTGCCGCAGGCTGCGATCTTTTGATCTTCAAAAACAAAGTCAAAAGATCGCAGCCTTCGGCAGCTCCTACAGGGATTTGTGTTGGTTTTGAGGGATACGTGTGGAATTTCAGGCAAAAAAAAGCTGCCCGAAGAGGCAGCGAAAACTTTAAGAACACGCGATGTATTGGGGTCAGGATAGTCGCCGGATAATGACAGTGTCATGACAGCCAACAATTCACTGAACCGCCCCTGCCCCGTCATCAGGATGTCATCAAGCGCACCGCAGAATCCTCGCAAACCGTCTTGAGCCTTCGACGGATGTTTGCAGGGATTCCCATGAAAGAAGACGCCTCGCTGTTTGCCGCCATCGACCTGGGCTCGAATGCGTTTCGCCTGATGATCGGCCAGTCGGTGCGCAGTCGAAAAGGCTTGATGATTCAGGAGGTCAAAACCCTGCGTGAACCGGTGCGGCTGGCCGAAGGTTTTGACGGTGGTGCTCTGGACGAAATGGCGCTGGACCGGGGCTGGCAGGCGCTGGCGCGGTTCGGCAAGAAGCTGCGCGGGTTCGAGGCCGGCAAGGTGCGGGCGGTGGCGACCAGCGCCGTGCGCGAGGCGGACAATGCGCAGCTGTTTCTGCACAGCGCCGAACGTCATCTGGGGTTTCGCATCGATGTCATTTCCGGCCATGAAGAGGCGCAACTGGTGTATGCCGGCGTCGCTCATTCCCTGCCGGGCGCTGAGGACATGCGGTTGGTGGTCGATATCGGTGGAGGTTCCACCGAACTGATTCTCGGCCAGGGCACACAACCGCTGCTCACCGAAAGCATCGCCATCGGCAGCGGCACGCTGGGTGCCCGCTATTTCCCCGACGGACGCATTGCTCCTGGTGCGCTGCAAGAAGCCGAGCGCGTGGCGATCCTGCAATTCGAAAAAGTCGCCCGCCGCTATCGTGCGCAGGGCTGGCAGCAGACGATTGGCTCGTCCGGCACGGCGCGGATGCTTGCGAAAGTGCTCAAGGCCAATCGCTTGAACGACTTCGGCCAGGATGGCATTACCTATGGCGGGTTGTTGCGCTTGTCGCTGTTGCTGCTGAAGGTGAAGAACGTTCAGCAGTTGAAGCTGGCAGGCTTGCAGCCGCATCGTCAGAGCATCCTGCCGGGTGGACTGGTGCTGATGCTGGCGGCGTTCAAAGTATTCGGGATTTCGCAGATGGCACCGTCGGAACCGGGACTGCGCCTGGGTGTGCTGCATGGATTGATGAGCCGGCACTGATACCCTGCAAATCTTTATTGTGGGAGTGAGCTTGCTCACGAAGGCAGCGTGTCAGCCAAATACTTATCGGCTGACACGCTGCCTTCGCGAGCAAGCTCGCTTGTATGTTTAGACTTGAAGGGGTGGGCGGGACTACAGACTCGATTCTGACTCTGACCAGTACAGACCGTGGGAGACTTCTCGTCCCGCCCCTTCTACCCAAAGCGCCAATAAGGAATTCA
>NZ_JBRFIX010000019.1:0-45377 GCF_053456425.1 Pseudomonas sp. LF020 | reverse complement strand
GGGCGGCCAGGCAAAGACCCAAAAACAAGTTGATGACGAATACTACCTTTCGAATTACGTCCGTTTCCGAGAGGGTTACAACTTTGCGGACAGTGACGCTATGTACGCAGCGGTTGAGTTGATGTCGTATTCAGAGACGTTTACTGAATACAAAAACTTCCAGATGTCAAAAAAGGGCTATACCGAAACGCTCGGCAACAACCGTCAAATGAAGGTTGAAATTCGGGGTGTGGGCTTCCTGAAGCGCGATGAGGAAGCCGGTACTGGCACAGCCCAGGTTCGGATCATTAAAACGGTTGTCGATCGCAATGGCGTACCTGATCCGTCCGTCAAACCTGCTACTTGGCAAACGACTATCAGCTACGACTACAAAAACCCACCAAAAAAGCGCGAGCAGGACTGGATCAACCCCCGTGGGTTAGGCATCAAGAGCTATTCCAAAGTGCAAGAGGCGGGGACAAACAATGGATAAGCGAATCCTGGCACTACCGCTTGTGTTGATGCTTGCCGGCGTAGGAACCGCACAGGCTGAAGTCATGGGCGACAGTTCAGTCCTCGACCGGCGAGTTCAAACCGCAGTGTATTCCCCGGACAACGTTTACAGAATTCAAGCAGTGATTGGACGATCCACGCTGATTCAGTTTCCGCAGGACGAGACGGTTAACGGTAAGTCGGGATTGATCATCGCCGGTGATCCGGATGCCTGGTCAGTCGGTGTAAACGGATCCGGCAACATGATCGCTATCAAGCCCAAAACAGCTGACGATCCGAACACCAACCTGATCGTCAACACCAGCAAGTACACCTATTTACTGGAGTTGAAGCTGGTGAAATCTGTCACGGAAATGACCTACGCACTGCGCTTCAAGCATCCCGAGGCTCCGAAACCGGTAGCGGTCGCGAAGGTTCCTTTCGACCCTTGCAACGGCCTGCGCAGTGGGCCTTATCAAGTTCGTGGGGACAAATCCCTGGCGCCGCTGGAGATCTGGGATAACGGCACGTTCACTTGCTTCCGTTTCCCTAACAACGTTCCACGTCCGAACGTGTACCAGGTGCTTCCTGACGGAACTGAAACGGTCGCGAATACCCGGCCAGAGGACGACATCCTGGTGGTGCATGGCGTGAGCAAGTTGTTCCGACTGCGCTTGAATGCCCTGGTCATGGAGGCTAGGCCGACCCAGCAACTTAGCACTACCTACAACTACAGCGGGACGACTACAGGGGAAGTGCGGGAGGTGAAACGTGCAGACAAATGACAGCGAGGACACCACCGGCGCCGTGGTTTCTGATCCGCCGGCGGAAATGTCGGCAGAAAAGGCGAGGGGGGCATTCGATATCCGTAGCAAACGGAGCGGCCCGCCTAAAGCAAAATTCTGGGTTTATATCGGGTTGCTGATCTTGGGCCTGGTGGTTGCGGTGTTCGGTATATGGGCTTGGGTTATCAGTGAAATAAAAGGTGGCTCCTCTAAAGTCGATGAAAGCACGGTTATTGCGGACGCCACGTTGACGACCAACACCTCCTCGGATGACTCCATGGCCAAACTCAAGGCTGATAAGTTGAAGGAGATCGAGGAGGAGAACAAACGCAAAGCCGAGGAAGCTAGAAAGCAGGCGGAAAGCAGTAGCGCACCGGCAAAGCAAAATTCCACCACATCAAGCGGTAACAAAACGTCTGCGGCGAACGCGGGAGCTAATGCCGCCCCTCCGGTGGAAACGGCTGCGCAACGGAAGCTGGGCGGGGGAGTAATGTTGCTGGCAACCGTCAACGACGTTTCTGGCTATCAGGCTGGTGCACGTGGTGAATCGAATTCGAGTCGTCCAGCGGTGGGCCAGCCGCCACCCGTCCAAGGTGATGTTCCGGATGCTGGCGAGGGGCTTCTGGGGGCCGGTGGGTCATCGACGCGAGGCAATCTGAATAATCTATCTGGCCCTGATTTCACTCCGACGAAAGCGACGTTGGCCCCTTCCCGAAAGTACCTCCTCGGGAATGGCACGTATGCGCGCTGCGCGCTCTACTCGGAGATCATCACCGAACAACCCGGGCCAGTGGATTGCCGACTTACAGAACCGCTCTACTCGGCTGATGGTTCGACGGTACTGGCCGAAGCGATGGCCCGGCTTCGTGGTGTGCAGACAGTCCAGATGGGTCAAGGACGTGTTCGGGTGTTCACGACCTGGAACGACCTGGAAACAAAATACGGGCGAGCGAGGCTTGACAGTCTTGGCGCTGGCCCAATGGGTGCAAGCGGCACAGAAGCATGGATCGATAACCACCTCAAGGAGCGGTACGGCGGTGCCGTTGTTCTGTCGCTTTTCAAGGACGTGCTGACAGCTGCCACGAACTCGTCGCAGCCGAGCAGTGGAGCCGGCGGTTACACAATCAACAACACTGAGCAGAGTGTCGAGGGCATGGCAGAGAAGTCCCTGGACAACACGATCAACATTGCACCGACAGGGCATTTACTGCCTGGCACGGTGATTACTGTGATCGTGGCCCGCGACGTGGATTTTTCTTCAGTTTTCGAGAATCGTTAAGGAGTCGATATGCAAGACGCAGCAATTGCTGTTGATGAACTGGTTGATTCGACGCTACTGCAGGACTTTCTGACCCAGGCAGGCCTCACCGACCGGATGAACCGGCCTGGCACTACAGAGGTGAAGATAAACCGGCCATTCGAGATCTGGACTGCGAATGATGACTTCCCCAGCGGTCAACGCGAAGAGGTGCCTACGTTGGACTTCGGTATGTGTTGGCGGGTGGCTAACAGTCTCGCTGTGTTCAACAACGTCCAGTTGACGCCCGAGACGCCGATTCACACCCTGAAATTCCCTGATGTTTTCCCTGATGGTGTGCGCGCTCAAGTGGTGATCCCGCCGGCGGTCGAGAAAGGGACAATTTCGATGACCATCCGGATCCCTTCGATAAAACGCTTTTCTTTGGAGGACTACATCCGCTCCGGTCGGTTTGCCGCCACTCAAGCGCTTGCATCATCCGTGCTGGAACTGACGGATTGGCAGCAAGAGATCAAAGCCGCGCATGGCCGGCGCGATTGGGCGCAGTTCTTCCAACTGGCGATCGATCATAAGCAGAACATCATCCTTTTCGGAGGCCCAGGCTCAGGGAAAACGACGCTCGCTAAGGCTTTGGTGGATCTGTTCCCTACGGATCGGCGAATGATCACGATCGAAGCGATCAATGAATTGCTTCTCCCGCGTCACCCGAATCGAGTTCACCTGCTGTACGGGCCTACGGTTACACCAAAGGCGCTGGTGGCAAGCACCATGCGGATGAAGCCTGACCATCTGTTTCTTGCCGAGCTGACGGGCGATGAGGCATGGCACTACATGGAAATCCTCAATACCGGTGTACCTGGCACCGTTACCACAGCTCATGCCAATGACTGTGTGTCGGGAATCGCCCGTGTGTGCGGGTTGGTTAAACAGTCGGAAGTCGGTAAGGGGCTGGATTACAGCTACATCGAGCGCCTGGTGAAAACCTCATTCGACATCATGATTTACATGGAAAAAACGCAAGTTCTTGAAGTGCACTACGAACCTGAGAACAGGTTGCGATTAATGAACGGCCATGCGGCCTAGGAGGCGTTATGTGGTGGAAAATCTCGTTAGTGGTGTTGGTCTTGATGGCGTTGTTCTTTGTGCTTGGCCTATACGTCGGTGGCGCCTTTTTCCTGATGGTTACGGGGCTGCCGATCGGCACGGTTACCTGGCACACGTTGATCGATATGTCATCGATGACGTTGAACGATCGGGGCATGATGTATTTGCCCTGGGCTTGGTGCGTGACGATCGCGCTAACCTTCTTACCGCTCGCGCTGACACTGTTGGCCCTGTTCATGCGTAAACCTGTTTCGAACCTGCACGGCAATGCACGGTTTGCCAACAACGCCGAGCTGCGCATTTTTGAGTACAAGGGGCCGTACCAATGAGCAGCCAAGGTCAAGTAGGAGAGTGTCTGAACTCCACCGTACTTGAGGGCATAGACCTCACACTGGTTGCTGGGCCAGTTCATCGAATCATGAACGAGAAGATGCACGCGGCCATCTTGAAAGCGGTCATGGATGCAGCCAAGAAAATCGGCTGGCAGTTCGCGTACACCAAAGAAGTACATGAGCTTTCGACTTGGCACCGGCTTCATATTGCCGAGGCGATTTGGCCCGCACACAAAGCCTTCATTGAGCCACGGTTCCAGGCGAATAATCCCGAAACCTACGAGCGTTGGGCGAGGGAGGCCATCGAGGATGGCTGGTCGGCCAACTGGCTCGATCAAACGCTTGCGGCCTTGCGCGAGATTGGAATTCGACCTGTGCCGTGCCTGGCTTTGACCGAATAACAGCATCCTCAGTACTCCACTCCCAATTCCATATGTGTGCCGCGCCGGCATAGGCGCAGCGGCCTACGAGCGCATGCCTTTTAGAGAAATCGCTGTGTTCAACGGCTCACTGAAACCATTTTTGGAGGCAGAAATGCTTACCCATGACACCATTCTGGGAAAACTGAGGTGCCGGCAGATGAAATCGGAAGCACAGCAATCACGCGAAGCGGAACTGCTTCTGGCTCGCCAGTTCGGGCACGCCTTTGTCAGAGAGTCAGACTCACAGCGAGTTCGCGCTGACTTCAACAGGGTGTTCAAGCAAGACTCCGAGGCGCTGCAGCAATACGAAATCGGCGTTGTGGAAGAAGATCAGCGGCGCTTGGCCCTGGGCATGACACCTATGCAGTACCACGCTTATTACCTCAACAAACTGAACCCTCAAGCAACAAAACGGAGGTCGCATGGCAGCTTATAGCCCCGAAAACCCTCAGAAACGCATCGAGGAGTATCCGCCGTTGTTGTTCGGGAAACACCCGACGAAGGACACGCTCCTAGCCTCTTACGGTCAGACCTTCATGATGCTCGCGGCGCCGCCCGGCAGCGGCAAGGGTGTTGGGATCGTGATCCCTAACCTGCTCAGCTACCCGGACTCGGTGGTGGTCAATGATCCGAAGTTCGAAAACTACGACACCACAGCAGGGTTTCGTGCGGCTGCGGGGCATCAGGTCAAACGTTTTTCGCCAGAGCGGTTGGAAACGCACCGCTGGAACCCGTTAGCCAGGCTAAGCCGTGATCCTCTGTATCGCCTCGGCGAGATCCGCACCATCGCGAGTGTGTTGTTCGTGTCGGACAACCCCAAGAACCAAGAGTGGTACAACAAAGCCGCGAACGTGTTTTCGGCGATTGTGCTGTACCTGATGGAAACACCGGAGTTGCCCTGCACGTTGCCTCAGGTCTACGAAGTTGCCGCGCTGGGGAGCGCGATGGGTGTTTGGGCACAGCAGGCAATGGAAGAACGCAGCGCCGGCAGCGCACCGCTTTCTGATGAATGCATGCGTGAAATGAACGGCGTTTACGAAGCCTCGAAGAACAAAAGCAGTGGCTGGTCTACCACGGCGGACATTGTTCGGGACACGTTGGCGATGTATGGCGAGAAGACGGTCGCGTGGGCTGTTTCCGCTGATGACATCGACTTTTCCAAGCTGCGCGAGGAAAAAACGAGCATCTATTTCTGTGTCACCGAGCCGTCGCTGGTCAAGTTCGGCCCATTGATGAACCTGTTTTTTACCCAAGCCATTCAGCAAAACTCCAAGATCCTGCCGGAACAGGGCGGGCACTGTGCTGATGGCTCGTTGAGGCTCAAGCACCAGGTGCTTTTCCTGATCGATGAGATCGCGATCATGGGCCGCATGAAGGTTATGGAAACCGCGCCGGCACTGACACGCGGTGCAGGGCTGCGCTACCTGATCATCTTCCAAGGCAAGGATCAGATGCGCGCAGAGCGTACCTACGGTGAGCAGGCCGGTAACGGGATCATGAAGGCGTTTCACATCGAGGTTGTGTACGGAACCGGCGATATCACACTGGCCGAGGAGTACAGCCGGCGTCTGGGTAACAAAACGGTTCTGGTCAAAAACCTGTCTGTGAACAGTGGTGGTGAGAAACGCACCAAAACGGACAGTTACACCGAGCAGCCCCGGGCGTTGATGCTGCCTCAGGAAATCAACGAACTGCCGTACGGCGAGGAGGTGGTTTTCGTCCAGGGCACCAAGACGACACCGCCTATGAACATCCGCGCGCGGAAAATCTTCTGGTACGAAGAGGAAGTGTTCAAGGAGCGGGCATTTATGAAAACGCCGGCGTTGCCGATCGGCGATGCCTCGAAAATCGACTCTTTGACTGTGCCAGTCCGTACCGCCGAGCCAAAGGTCGCCGTAGCCGCTCCGCATGACCAGCAGTTGCGCGACGCCCAGCAAAAGCGCCTCACCCCGTAACGCCTCCTGCAGCACACCAGCGCCGATCGGCGTGAACCAAGGGAATCAGACATGAAATACACCGTTGATGCGGCGACGTTTTCGCGTGCCCGCAAATACACCGTTGCCTGCTTGTTGGCAGTGGCTGTCCTCGTACCTACACCAGTTTTCGCGAAAGACCCCTGCAAGAGCGCGCTCTGTATGTGGGGACTGTACAGCGGCAAGAAGCAACCCGGATGCGATGAAGCGATCCAGGAGCATTTCGACATTGTTGTTTACAAGAAGAAAAAACGGATCGACTGGAACTCAACCGCCAAACAGCGGCTGAGCTTCACCAACAGTTGTCCCGGATCTGACAAAGGCCACAACAAGCTGATCAACGACAAATACGGCAAGTCGAGCGGCTGAAAAATCACCTGAGAGGACACTGTTATGCGAGTTTTCATTGCGGAAAAACCACAGCTCGGCAAGGTGATCGCCGAAGCCCTGGGCAACGGTCGCAGCCGAGGCGGCTTTATCGAGTGCGGGCCAGACATCGTGACCTGGTGCGTCGGCCACTTGTTGGCATTGGCTGGCCCGGAGGTACACAACCCAGCCTATGCGAAGTGGAACGCGGAAGATCTGCCGCTGAAGCTGCGACCGGAAAAATACCTGCCGATCCCGGCCACGCAAGACCAGCTCAAGATTGTGGGTGAGCTGATCGGCAAGGCTACAGAAATCGTACACGCCGGCGATCCTGACGATGAGGGGCAACTACTGGTGGACGAGGTGTTGCTGTATTACGGCAACCGTAGTCCGGTCAAGCGAGTGCTGATCAACGACCTGAACGCCAACGCTGCGCGCAAAGCGCTGGAAAATCTCAGGGACAACACTGAGTTTTATGGTTTGTCCCAAAAAGCCCTGGGCCGCAGCATTGGCGACCAGCTTTACGGCTTCAACATGACCCGGGCTTACACCTTGGCAGCACGGGCAAAGGGCATCAAAGGGGTGCTGTCGGTGGGCCGTGTACAGACAGTAATTCTCGGTTTGATCGTCAACCGTTACCTCGCGAACAGGAGCCACGCTGCAGCATATTTTCATAGCGTGACTTCGACGCTCGCCTTTGCCGCAAGTCGGATCGGAGCGCGCCTGGTCGTGCCGGCGGACGCTCCAGTAGATGACAAAGGGCGGATCATCGAGGAGCAGTACGCCGAGAGCCTGGCTGCACGCTGCCGCAATGCTGCAGTAGTAGTGAAACTGGCGGACGTGACCGAAAAGCCGACCGCTGCGCCTCTACCGTTTTCCTTGTTGGCTCTGCAGGTACAAATCAGCCGTGAGCATGGGATCGACGCCGAAAAAACCCTCGCGATTACTCAGGCGCTGCGCGAGAAATACAAAGCCATTACCTACAACCGATCCGACTGCAGTTATCTGACTGACGAGCAGTTCGAGGAAGCGCCGGCGACTCTTGCCGCATTGGCCCGGTTGCTACCGGATCTGGGCTACGTGTTTGCTGATGTCGAGTCCGGGCGCAAAAGTCGGGCGTTCAACAACAGCAAGGTTTCGGCGCACACCGGGATCATTCCAACGGCAGCGAACTTCGACGTCGCCCAGCTCACCGCTGACGAGCTGAAGGTTTATCTGGCGATCGTGAAGCGGTACCTGGCTCAGTTCATGCCCGAAAAACGCCATCTGGCCGCCGAGGTTCGTTTTGACGTTGCCGGCAATGAGTTTGTCGCCAGATCCACCAAAGTAACCGTACCTGGCTGGACGATTGCGATCTCGGCTGAGGTGAACGAAGAGGAGGATGGCGAAGACGGCGCGCAGGACGAAAGCCCATTCGAGTTACTGGCAGCGCTCGCGATCGGAACAAGTGGTTTGTGCGAGGCCGTCACAGTCACCAAAGAAAAAACACGGCCACTGCCGCTCTATACCGAGCCTACGTTGCTCGAGGATCTGCAGCGAGTCGCCAAGTACGTCAAAGATCCTCGTATCAAACAACTGCTCCTCGATCGCGACCAGGGCAAGGCCGCCGGCGAAAAGGGTGGGATCGGGACGCCGGCAACCCGGGGCGCCATGCTCGCCAAGCTGCAGGATCGCAAGTTCTACACCGTCGAAAAGAAAAAGCTCGTTCCCACGCCGCTGGGATTGGAGTTCATCGCGGCACTTCCGGAAATCGCGACAACTCCTGACATGACGGCGCTCTGGCATGAACAACAGCAAAGGATTGAGAGCGGTGAACTGACGGTTAACGAGTTCCTGGACGAACTGGAGGTGTTCATCGCCGACCAGATCCGCAACGTGGACGTGGGCAACATTCAGCAGCAAGCCGCCTTCCAGATCGACGCCAAGTGCCCTATGGATGGCGGGGAACTCAAGGTGACCCAGCGGGTGATTGGGTGCCTCAGCTGCACCTTCAAGCTCTGGCCTGAGATCAGCAGCAAAACACTCACCTCGGCCCAGCTCCAAGCCCTGCTTACGAAGGGGAAAACGGGCGTTATCAAGGGATTCAAGAGTGGTGCCGGTAAGTCCTTCGATGCGGCGCTGAAGCTCGATGGCGAAGGCAAAGTGAAGATGGTTTTTAACCGTTAATTTCCGAATGACAAAGGGGTAACAACATGGCTCGTGGAGTAAACAAAGTGATCCTGGTCGGCACCTGTGGGCAAGATCCAGAGGTTCGCTACCTGCCCAACGGCAACGCAGTAACTAACCTCAGTCTGGCGACCAGTGAGCAGTGGACAGACAAACAGACTGGACAAAAGGTTGAGAAAACCGAATGGCACCGGGTATCGATGTTCGGCAAGGTCGCGGAAATCGCCGGCGAATACCTGCGCAAAGGCTCTCAGGTCTACATCGAAGGCAAGTTGCAAACCCGCGAGTGGGAAAAGGACGGAATCAAGCGCTACACGACTGAAATTGTCGTGGATATGCAAGGCACGATGCAGTTGCTCGGTACGCGGCCGCAGGGCGATCAGCAGGCCCGTCCTAGCTCGGCCCCGCGATCGCAACAGCAAACTCCTACCCCGCAACAAGCGGCACCACAGCCGGCTCCAGACTTCGATAGCTTCGACGACGACGTGCCGTTCTAGCGCCCCCTGAGCCGCCCCGTCAGGTGCCGCGCTCCCGGCTCGTCGGAACAGCTCCATCGTTCCGGCGAACGGAAGCACGGGCGAAGCGAACACTTGACGGCACACGGACAAAACAAGGCTCACCTCGGGAGTGTGGGGGTTGCTTTTCCCCCACGCTCCTGAGGTCAACGCGGCCGTTGCCAGAGGACGAGGGCGGAGCCCTTGGTGTTTTCCACTGTTCACACATTAATAAACTTTGATAACGCGCATTTATTAACTGCGCGAAAGGCTTTGTTTTTTTAATTACAGGAATCTAGAAATGAAAGTAGCAGTAATGAATTACACCGGTACTGTCGGCAAAACAACTATCGCTGTTCATATGTTGTCGCCACGTATGAACGGCGCACCTATTTACGCGATTGAATCGATCAATGAATCCGCAGAAGGATTGGGGCTTGATGTAGAGAAAATGCGCGGTAATAAATTCCGTGAATTGCTTAAACGAATCGTCATGGAAGACAATGCAATTATTGATGTCGGCGCATCTAACGTTGAAGACTTTATGGTCAATCTTGAAGGATTTGAAGAGGCTCATGAAGAGATCGATTTTTACATTATTCCGGTAACCAGCGGGACTAAAGAACAGAAGGAAACTGTCGCGATGGTTAAAAGCCTTGCGGCAATCGGTGTGCCGCCAGAGAAAATTCGAGTTATTTTCAATCGTGTTGAACGTGATGTGGTTTCTGAGTTTTCTATCATCGTCAACTATCACAAAATTGCGCAGAACTTTACTTTGAATACGGAATGCGCCGTTTATGAAACTGAGTTGTTTGATGCGTTGTCATTGAAAGGCTTGTCGCTCAATAGTCTGATGGCCGACGAGACAGATTACAAAGAGCTTCTAAAAGACAAAGAGGCAGACCCGAAAGAACGCGCTCGCTGGTCTGATATGTATGGTCTGAAGTTACTTTGCAAGGGTGTTAATCGTAAGTTGGATGCTGCCTACGATTTGTTGTTTGCTTGAGGTGAGCATATGAGCGATCAAGATGATGTGCCGAGAACAGCCCGGGACGCTCTACTGATAGAACTGTTAAGTGATGTTGGCCGGGTTCATGACGCTATCAAAGAAATCCCGGATATCTTTAAACTTTCCATGTCGGACTCTTTGGAGATCATTGCACAAGCAGTTGGTGACGCGGAGTCAACGGCAAAACACTTGCAAGATGCGACAAATGAGTCAATTAAAGCAACCGCAACGCGTGTTGCCTTCGAGGCCGGTTCAGAACTTTCGAATTCTATACAGCAAAGTCTGGAACGCACATTCGAGCCGGCTCTAAATAGAGCGTCCTCAAAAATTGACGACTTGCAACGCCGTGTCGAAAAATTGTCAGGAAATACCCGGGACGTTCATGCTACGCGGTTTAACTATATTTTGTTGATAGGGTTCGTCTCAACCTTGTTGTTGGCGTTGGCGGCTATGTCCAGGCTGGCAATTGTCTCTCAGGAAAGTAACGAGACCAACAAATGGTTTTACAATGAGTACAAGGCTCAACGTAGCATTATCGAATCTCTACCGCCGGACTTAAAAAGGAAGTTTGATAAATATTAGCCCGCTCGATTCGATGAATAAAGACTGGGGACGGTTTAGCCTTCCGCTAAAGCCGCCCAGTCTTCTTGTTCATTACGGAGGTTTCGCAATTCGGTTGGAGTAACCGGTTTCCGTTCCTTTTGTGTCACTTTTTCTATAGGTTGAGAGGTCGGAACATCTTTACCAACTTCGTCAAGTTTGGTTGGCTTTCCCGTCTTCTTCATTCTCGCTCGGTACATCATCGACGCGAAGAGTCCTGCGGTTACGGTTCTTCCTGATTCCTTACTTACAACTGCGCTGATGAAACCATTGCTGTATCCGAAGGCTCGCAACTGTTCCAGTTCGACCAGGTGATTTGCTACGGCTTTCTGCATGCTGATCGATGCTTTCATCGCTTCGATGAAGGGCACCAGGCTTCGAAGGGCTTTTTCATCGTTCACTTGTCTATTTGGCATCTATGTCTTGCTCATGTTCTGTCTATGGAATGTCGTGAACTGTCTATGAACTGATGAGCTTTGTCTAGTCAGTGCCTACGTTCTGCTTATGGTTTGGATATGCCCCCAATGGCAGGGGCGAAAAACAGGCACGTTACCGATTGTTTACAAAAGAGCTTCGCCTTTTGAAAACAATCGTCCGTGCCAAAGGGGAAACCCCTTTGAAACCCCGCACAGCGGGGGCCTGCCGGCCCTTGATGTTGTCGGTTGTTGATGGTTGGTTAGGAGGTGATGGCATGGCGAAAGACAAAACCCGCGTCGTGTCCTTCCGGGTCTCCGAGGAGGTCTTCGCGGAATACGAGAGGAAGCTAAAAGATTCAGGCGTGAAAAAATCGCAGTTCCTCCGCGAAGTTTTATTCAACTCGAACGCAACCTTTCAGGCGCCATCTAGAGACTATGAGCGCCTGTTGTTTCTGTATAACAAGTCGAGCAATAACTTAAACCAATTGGCTTATAAGGTTAACAGCGCGTATCGTAAGTCTGGAATCATATCCGAATCATTATATATCAGGGCGATCAACGAGTTGGTTTTAATTCGTGAGTTGCTTAGTGCCGGGGTTAATCATGCTGATTAGACCCGGCGGCTATAACACTGGTGCCCAAGAGTATCTCGAAAAAGGTGCTAAAGCAGGGCGTGAATATTCGCGGGATGAACTGGACGAGCGCGTAATTATCGACGGCGATTTGGATCTGACTCGAATGATATACGAGAGTATTCCGGATCGAGGCCAAGATCGTTATTTAACCTTCACGATGGGTTTTCGTGAGGACAATGTTTCTGATGAAACATTGCAAGCAGTTACGTTGGAGTTTAAGCAGTTCCTGATGTATGCGTATAAAGACGAAGAATTTAATTTCTACGCCGAAGCTCATCTTCCAAAAATAAAGCAGGTGACCGACAAGAAGACAGGAGCAATGATCGAGCGAAAACCACATATTCATGTGATTATCCCTCGTAAAAACCTACTGAGTGGCAACGAAGCAAATCCGGTTGGTGTTTATTTACACCACGAAAAATACTTCGAGGCTTTTCAGGAGTATTTGAATCAGAAGTATGACTTGGCTTCACCACGCGAACATATACGATTCGACCCACAGGACGCAGCCAGTGTTTTATCGCGTTACAAGGGCGACGACTTTTACGGAAAAAATCGTGAGTTTAAGCAAGACCTGGTGAAACAGGTGATCGAGCAAAACGTTACCACGCGACAGGATTTTTACTCTTTGGTTGAAACGCATGGTGAAACTCGAATCCGAAACGCCGGTAAGCCCACTGAGTACATCGCTGTTAAGTTGCCGGGGGATGCGAAGTACACAAATCTCAAGGACACGATATTTCAAGATGACTTCATTGTCAGGCGTGAGCTTAGTAGACCGCCTTTGGAGAAGCATCTAATACAGGAGCGGTTAGCGGATTGGCCTACACGTGCGCGAGAAATTAAATACGTGCACAAGGCTTCACCAAAGTTTAGGGAGCGCTACAAAGAGGCGTCAGTTCAAGAAAAAGCAAAACTGCTAGTTCGTTGTGAACAAGCATTCTATGAGAAATATGGAGAGCCAAAAAATGTCGAACATCGAACCCTTGGGCGGTCGGGTGGTCGTCAGCGAAGTTCTGCTGAAGCTGACGCCGAAAGATCTGGATCAACTACCGATGGCTTGCAAGACCTGTCCTTCAGCGATGTGGCAGATCACGGGCAAGCCCGACCAACCGGACAAGTTGACGGTGCGCAACTATTGCCAGGCAATGCATACGTTCACCTGGGACAGCAAAACCCGGGAGGAGATTCTGGACTGCGACCGTCTGTACGAGAAGGAGGAAGAGGAGGAGCCGAAGGACGACGACGACCAGGACATCCCGCCGTTTCTGAGACAGAAACGTCAGGAGCAGGAGCAGGAGCAAGCCCAGCCCGTGCGGGATCCGGCAGAAAGCGATCCCGATCAACTCGTGGACGAGCTGGTGACGTAGCACCTCCGTTTGTTCGCAACCTCAACAAGGTGCGCAGCATCAACGACATCGAGGACTACGGACGTCGTTTGTTCGACCCTTTGAAGCGATCGGGCGATGACGAGCTCGTCATCCATATCGATGCGGGTTTATTGCCTGTGAAGCCTCGGCCTGAAGCTAAACCCGCCACGGCTAAGCGGCGTAAACCCAGGGCGCCGCGAGGGGGGAAAGGGAAAGACCAGGTTCTACCGCCGCATGCTCGAAACCCGCACAAAGTCGCATCGGTTGCTGATATTGAATCCCGCAGTCGGAGGCTTTTTGAACCGTTGAAGAAGTCTGTTGGGGCGGAGCTGCTTTTCAAGTTGGCAACTCGAAAACAGATTGTTCTAAATCGAAGTGCATCCACAGTAGCGGCTTACTTCAGCCGACAAGTTGTACAGAACACCTTATTGCCGGCGCAACGCCGTGCTATGCAAAGAGTTGACCGACGTTTCTTCGAAATAAGACGGTCAGTGTTTTCAGATGACCGTTTAACCCGACTAGATAAAAAACAACTGGTTTCAATCCTGACGTTTGAAAGATTGAAAGCGCGTGAGGCAATAAAAACCCCTGATTTACACCATGAGGCTACTTATATGGGAAGTGCAGAAATTCGCGGTCTTGTTAAAGAAACAACGGAAGAAGAAAAAAATCCGTCGTACTCGATCAGCGGCCCTGGTGCAGCTGGGCCGACGCCGGTACGCAGTCGCGTCAAAGGAATTCTTCGACGGATTGCGCTGCAGGTTGACCCGAAGCTCACCAAGGAGCGCGAGGCAGAACTGAGCGCGAAGGATATCTACACCCGCAAAGCGAAGTTCAGCCAGAACGTGCATTACATCGACAAGAACACGGATCGCACGCTGTTTGTCGACACTGGTACGTCTATTGCGTTGCGCCGTACAGGTATCACTGAAGCCGGCGTGTCTGTTGCGCTCGGGCTTGCCCGGGAACGCTTTGGCAGCACGTTGACGATCAACGGCACCGCCGAATTTAAGCGCCTGGTTATCGAAGCCGCAGCCAAGGGCAAAATGGACGTTCACTTCACTGACAAGGCCATGAACGACAGCCTGAAGGCCCGCCGTGCAGAGCTGGATATCGAAAGCGAAGGTCAAGTGATCGAGAAACCCGGGGCTGAAGCTGCACCTGCAGCAGCGGCCACGCCTGCAGCGCCTGAAACAGTGGCGCCGGCGGCACAGGGTGCATCGAACGTCATTCTTCCGGACGACAACGCGCCGAGCTTCATCATCGATCGCGAGACTGAGTATCGGAAAAGCTGGGGTAACGGGGAGCTGTCGGAGGATGACATTCGTTCCTCGCCATCGATGATGGAACTCCGGGGCATCGATCACGCTACTTGGCTCGTTGCCGCGAACGATTTCAGCCCCGCCGCCGAAAAGCTCATGACGTCTTTCATGGAAGATCCGTTCTACCGTGAGGCGTTCAAATCGACCATGGAAGAGATCTACGAAACTGTAGAAGCATCTCCCGAAGCAGTGACGGCATTGGATCCGGCAATGTCCTTTGCCGCCAAGATGGTCAATCAGATCGAGCGGAATTTGAGAAAGACTGCAGATCTGCCACTTCATCAAGTTGGCGACACCCCTGCATCGAGGGCCAACGCCGAGGCCCAACAAGCACGCTATCTCGCGGACGGCAAAGGTATCACCGGCGAGATCGAACTGGCGTACGCCCTGGGCGTGACTGCCGCCGACATAGCGGCACAGTTGGGCGACAAGCTGACCGGTATTGCTGCCGGCGATCGAGCCGGCTTCCTGGAGCGCGTAGCGGACACACTCGGTATTCCGTCCCGTGCACCTGATGCGGACAAAACGGTGTTCGCTGCGTGGCAGCAAGAACACGCTGCCCGGGCTTCTTCAGCACCTGCAGCACCTTCGGCTCAACCGCCTGTTGACTTGAAAACTGCGCGTGCGGCGGTGACGTCTGCCGATCGCAAATTGATTCGTGGCGTCTTGCTGGAACACGGCCCGGCGCGCTACCAGAACAAGCCTGGCAACGACACCAGCTACTTCGTCAAGCTCAAAACCGATGCCGGCGAGCGGACTTTGTGGGGCGTAGGCCTACAGGACGTGATGGAGAGCGATCAGTTCAATATCGGCGAGGCAATGACACTGCGTGACCTTGGGACTCGCCCTGTGACCGTTGAACAGATCGATGAAAACGGGAACGTCCAGAAGATCACCGCGAACCGCCGGCAGTGGCATGGCGAGTCGGAGACAACGGCACAGGACATCAACAGTCCGGCACCTGCCGGCGTTGAAGTGCCAATCACCGACACCTCTACTCCGGATCCGGAAGAGGAACATGGCCCCGAAATGAATTAACCAGGTGCTGCCCTCCTCCCCCTCCGTGGGGAGGAGATTTCGCGAAGCGAACCGGAGAAAAACATGAGATCAGAGGACAAGATCGTTCAGCAGCGGCTGATCGATATGGGCTACAGCGCTCAGCAGGTTGAATGCCGAGGGAGCATGTTCGGGGTACTTGAGCAGCTTTTGGCTGATCCACCTGCAGGCCAGAAAAGCAGCATCGAAGATCTGGTCGATTCACTACGTGATCTTCTGAGCCAGGCTGACCGACTCGATAGCCGCGATCGCCTTGCTTTAGCCAGACAGGTGCACAAGACCATCAAAGGGTGCCCGGAGCCAGGTTGCGGCCGGAAGCCTGACGTCGATAATTACGACAGCGACGGCCAGTCGCTGATCGTGTGTATGGCCCATGACGACGGTGTGGTTGTTTGTGAAGGCTCCACGCTGATCGAGGCAATCACCAACTGGAACAGTGACGATTGGGTACCAGGTGAGGCGCTTCCTCGATCGGATTTCCCGTTCTAGCCTATCTTCATGAAATACCGGTTTCCTGCATAAAACGCCGCTTTTACCCCCCTCAAAACTTGCTTCACGGTGCATGAATTTGCTTTTTCATGCAGCCGCGCTTAGTCTTGCTTCGTTATTACCACAACGATTCGAGGGGCGTGATGGCCGTGGATCTCTCAGCGATGCGCAAATTGTTCAAGGATGGGGGCCTTAAGTCCGCCATCGTAACCCCTGCTCCTATGCAAAGCGGCTGGGAGCTTATCGTTGTGCATACAGACGGAACACTGGATTACATGACGGTTGCCCGATCGGATCGACGCAAAATCTACAAGAGCCTTGAGTCGGTGCATGCGGATGCAAAACGTGTGGGGTTTGTTGAAGTGACAACCCAAGTGGAGGCAATGCAGGTGGCGTAACGGAATCGTAGAAACCAAAAAGCCCGGCTGGTAACCGGGCTTTTTGGAAAATCAGAACAGGTCTTTCTCTTTCGACGGTGAAAACCTGCTCTACACATCAATTGGTGAGCCGATTATGGCGCGCACTGCGGCTTCGTGCAAGTCGCAGAATGTCAACGTAATCAGCTTTCCGCCGTAAGGCGTTGAAAATGGAATTGACTTCAAAAGCTATAGGCACGTCCGGTCAGGACGGTAGAGAACGCCGAAATAGCACGTCTGTAGACAGTTTGTACTCACCTTCCGGGAGATTTTTCGAGGACAACACCGCCCTAAGCCGCGTGTTGCAAGAAGCTCCCTACCTCGCCCGTTGCAGTGACGACAAAACCGCTACGCGGATCCGTCCTCGCGAATACGCCATCCGCTACCCCTACATGCAGATCAACCGCCCGGGAATGGTGTCATGGTTGATATTCGACCTCGATCACACCAACTCGCTGATCTGGAGTGATGAGGATTTGCCGGCACCGAACCTGGTTGTTCGCAATCGGGCAAACGGCCATTCCCACCTCTACTACGCGATCCCTTCTGTTTGCACTACAGAGAATGCGCGGGCTAAGCCGATCCAGTACATGAAGGCCGTCTATGCGGCCTTCGCGGCTCGCCTGAACGCAGATAAGGAATACAACAGCGGCCCTGTGGCAAAAACGCCTGGTCATCCTTGGTGGTCGACCACCGAACTACACAACCACGTCTACGAACTCGGCGAACTGGCGGATTACGTTGATCTTGCAGTCTCTCCCTGGGGAAAAGGCCCGCAGATCGATGACCTGGGCCACTCTCGTCACTGCATCCTTTTCGAACAACTGCGGTTCTTCGCCTACAGCATCGTCAACCGGGAACGCGATCGCGGGACATTCACCGCATTCACTCGCGCTCTGGAAGCCTTCGCGCACAACCACAACAACTTCGAGAACCACGGATTCTCCGAGAATCTGCCGCTTTCTTCGCTCAAGGCCACGGTGAAATCGGTTGCCCGGTGGACGTGGGATCGCTACAGCGGTGACAGCAGGTGCCACCGAGGCGCGATGCAGCTGGACAAGGATTTGCCACTGGTGGAACGGCAGAGCCTAGCCGCCAAGCGTACCCATGAGATCCGACACAAGGCGACGGAATCCAAAATCCGAGCCGCATGCCGGCAACTGCAGGCACGTGGCGAGAAACTTCGGCAAGCGGCGATCGCAGCGATCGCAGGAGTTACCCGGCAAACCGTAGCGACGTATGCGCACGTGCTTAAAGAAGTCGTGCGACCGGCAGTCGTAGCGGTGCTTAACGTCCCTCAAACGCCCGATCGAGCGCCAATCGCCGGCGCGATCGGCCCCTGTCCGGAGGCGTCCGCCGGCGCTGCTGTCGATGTTAATAATGGTGTACATCAGGTACCTGCGGCACCGCGGCGTCCTGAGGAAGATGAAAACTCTTCATAGTGTCCGGGGAGTGGTAGTTCCACCGCCCTCCTCCACACCACCGCAGCACCTGTAAAACCAGCGTTAAAGCTCGAATGACATTCAAATGTGCTGGGGAATGGGACTGCGTGGCACTCAGATTTCAATGTGCTGCGTGTTCTTGATCCTGCACCGACCTACAACGATCGGAGATAAAAGCCTGATGACCGATTCGACCAATGAAAGCCGCTACCCATTGCTCCTGACAGAACAGCAGCTGGCCGACCTCATGATGTTGTTGGATGCTGCATCGGCGAATGAGCCGGATCCGGAGGCGCCAATATTTGAGCTGTTGAACCAGGTGCGGGCAGTTCGCCGCCAAGCAGCGACAGCTAACCGGTAGAATCAACTTTTGAATTCGTCTAAAGGAATGCCCAATGCGTTGTGATATTCATCTGCTGGACAGTGAAGACAAGCCGTGGTTCGTCGGTGAGCGAGAGCTTCCGAGCGAATATATGCTGAAGCTAGCGGCCGATCGCTTGCCAATGCTCAGAGAAAAAGGAGCGGAATTCGCCCAAGGCGCCATCCCTGTTTTTGGTGCAGAACTGGTTAAGGTCGTGAAGGCTGGTTCTAGTGAAGATGACATCGACAAGGCAGTGATTCAGCTCGCATTGGCTGCTGTAACCGTGGAGAGCTTTTTGGGAGTGAACGACGCTGTTCTACTGAAGCGTAATTTCAGCTTTTCCGTTTACGAGAACGGTGCCGTCAAAATCGACCACACGGATACTTAATCCGATCGCAAGATCCGAGCATGTCGCTCGAACGCTACCGCGAACTCTGTACTGGGATGTACGAGCTGCACAACGAAGCCGCCTAGAAATCAGACAGCCCCGATTCGTCGGGGCTTCAAGGAAAAATCGCGCTACGCGAGTCCTGGGAAATGTGAGGCTGCGACGAGCGTGCAGACAAGTAGGAAAAAGACATGAAGATCCTGATGATTCTCGCGGTACTGATGGTGATTGCAGGTGTTGTTTTGGGTGATTCGATCTTGGGTGTGCTGGGTGCTGTCTCGCTGGCCTGCGCCGGTGTTGATGCGCTGGCCCGCAATCAACCAGTTCGCCAATCTGTTCAAGCATAGGAAATGCGACATGTCCGTCTATTACAGGTTCTACATCAAAACCTTGTCACCTAAGCGCGTGGAAGACTTGATTGTCACCACTCTTGGAGGTGATGGGTGGCTCCAGAGCTACCGTGGCGGGTACTTGCAGCCGGTAAAGGTCACCGTGCAGCAAGGTGACACTGAAAAGGTGTATCCAGAACGTGATAACCACGGCGGCACGATCACGTCAGAATCTGACACTGGCTGGTTTTGGCTGGACTCCATGATTAGTTTCAACACTCCTGAAGCAGCAGAGGTTGCCAGGGCGTTATTGGCCGAAACCCAGTTCAGATACCCGCTGGTAGAGCTGATCGCAGTTGACACTGATGCCAGCGATCAAAAGTCGGATTGTGCTTTTGTTGTGCGTGACGCAAGCGAGCTGTGTGATCAACAAGAGTCTTAGGAAAGCGCGGCGGATCTGCCGACCAGGTACACCCCAAGCCCCGCCTTCAAACGTGGGGCCAGGCCTGTAGAAACACTTTTCCGTAGGCAAAAAAAAACCGCCCCAGCCGAAGCTGGAGGCGGTCTTCCCATCAGTTCAATCCTTACAACAGATCGTCCCAATGGTCTCGCATGAATTCAATAACGCTGTACAAGCGCATCGAATTCACAACGAGGCTCCACGTACGTTTAAGAAACTTAGACATACTTTGGCCCTCCTTGCGTGGGGCCAAACCTCGGTGTGTTTCCCGGCATACACACACCTGAGAATTACACGTCAATGCATTCGCTGAGGCGGCCGGGGTTAACCCCCCAAAGACAACACCGGCGCGGTCCTACCCGCGTCAGAGGGCAAAAAATCGTTACGTTGCCCAGCCAAACCCCGCTCAGAATCAACATAGGAGCGGTGCCATAGTAGCGTATTTTCTCACCGGTGCAGCTACCAGAATGGATCGAATCGTTTTTTGGCCGGGTCGTTGCGAATGATGGTTTTTATCAAACTTTTACGCCGCTTTAGCGAATCGGCTGTACCCACCCAGCCATACACGCCTTAAAACGCTTTTTAGTGGCATTACAAGCTGAATAACGACGTTTCTTGCCGCTTGTGGTCGTTGACATAGTTGTCATCCGTGTCAACCGGCAGTAAGATGAACCCACGTCAATGCATCCGCTGAGGGTGTGCAGGTAACGGCCTAACCGAAACCTGCAACAAAAACCGCTTCCTAAAAGCGGTTTTTTTTTGCCTGTCGTTTGTGTTGGCAGCGCTCGACACTGCCGGCGCAGAAGCAGTAATCAATGTCCGGAGTCGGCAACCCCCGCGAGTCATTCGCTATCTGCCTTCTGGCGTATTCGGATGATGGTCTGTCGTGAGGTCGCGTAATTACGGGCGATCTCAGCGACAGCCGTACCTGCAGCAAGAAGCTCGCGAACTTCGCTTTTCTGCTTGGCGGAAAGCGCTTCCCTCCTCCCCAGCTTCGTGCCTTTCGCAACTGTCCGAGCTAATCCCGCGTTTGTTCGTTCGATCATCTGGTCACGTTCGAACTCGGCGAAGGCTGCAATCACTCCCATGGTCAGCTTGCCGGTAGAACTGTTCAGATCCATTCCGCCCAGGGCGAGGCAGTAAACTCTCACGCCCTCTTTCGCCAGGCGTTCGACAGTGGAACGGATATCCATTGCGTTCCGGCCCAGTCGATCCAGTTTTGTGACGATCAGGATGTCGTCTTGCTCCAGGCGATCGATCAGCTTGGAAAACCCTGGGCGAGCTGCTGCAGCAACACCACCGCTGATTTGTTCGACGACGATTCGGCGCGGCTGAACAGCGAAGCCGGCGGCCTCGATCTCCAGCAGTTGGTTATCGGTGGTCTGTTCGTCTTTGCTTACCCGGGCGTACACGAAGGTGCGCGACATGTATTTCGTCCTTTTACTGTCCGTAATGGGTATGGTCGAATCGTACACTGTCCGTTATTCACAAAGGCCCACTTTCGGACAGGTGTTTTCCGGGTGTCGGTTAAGGATCGATTTCGGACAGGATAAAAAGGCTCTTTGAGCCTATTTAGTGCTTTCTTATTAGGCTCTTTGAGCCTATAATTGTTTCTGTTGGTGGCACGCAGAGAGCCACTCGACTTCTGAGGGGGCTAGTCGTGCCACTCACGGAGAACGAGATGAGACTTTCAGATGTGGCGACCATTCAGGTGAACTTTCCGGAAGCACATTTTTGGATTGTTCGCAGGGGCTCAGCGGAGCGATGTGGCGAGCCTGGACGTGTGTTCAATCCAGAACATATTGGGATCCGGGTAGACCGTACCGACATTCTCCTACCGGACTACCTTTACTACGCGCTCAAGCATCTACATCAGCAAGGGCAGTGGAAAATGTTGGCAACCGGAACTCTGAGTTTGGTCAACATCCGTGTTTCAGACGTTCGACGTATCGAGCTGTCACCACGGTGAGAGTGGGGGCTGCGAAGCCCCCAGTTCTTAACCTCAATCAGGGACTGCAGAAAATGTTAATTGGACTACCCGACATAGCAACACAGCAAGCAATGGTGTTTGAGGAAGCGACGAAGGAGGCTATTGCACAGCTCAATAAAAACTTGCATGCGCCCAGGGTAATGACGCCGTTGGAGGTCGATGAGAGTTTATTTCCCCGCACGCATTTGTTGCGTGATCGTGAGGGATGGGAGGCGCCGGATCCGAAGCTGATCAGAGCCTATTTCCGACAGTTCCAATCGACTTTCAAAGAGTACAGCACCGACGAGAAGCTGGCGGATCTGTTGGGGCTTTCCACAAATCGGCGAGTGCGCGCATTCAAAGACGGCAGTAAGAAAGTGCCTTATGGCGTATGGAGGAGTTTCTTAGTGATGACTGGCCGGGTTCCACAGGATGTTATTCCTGTGTTGGCCTTTATGGCGTGAGAGCAGGATGCCAAGGGGCGGTTGCAGCCACCCCCGGGCGTTGAACACAACAAACCGGAAGGAAAATTATGTCCAGTAATGATCATAACATGATGCGCTCAGTACCCATTCGAGAGCTTGCGAATCCCCGCTATTTGTTGGCATTGCAAGAGTTCGCCGGCGAGGTCGCGCCGTTTTGCGTGGCCGAGGCGCTGTTGAAGCGGTTTGGCGATGAAAACCTCACAGCGCGTCAACGGTTTGAACAGATTCAGATCGATAGTGTTATGCGCCGAACCAGGTGCGATCGGAAGGTGGCGGTGGACTACTTGGAAGCAGAAGATTGGAACGAGGACGATGCCGCAATATCTCTCTTGAGAGATCGTAAATTCGTATAAATTTGCCCGCCTAGCTGAGCTGGGCGGGACGCATTGCACTAGGTAGGACGCTTCATCGGCACCGTGCGGGGACAGTCCATATCGAACTGGTGAGGCGTTCTACCAGTGTTATCCGTCAAAGGTTGAGTACACCCCTCCTCTCTCATTCTCTTTACCTCTAAATAATGCCAATTCTTCGAGTAAAAAATACAACAAATGTGTTGTATTAACACATAAATGTTGTAGAATGGCTTATCCAAACAACGAGGCGAGGTGATGAAGTTCAGCGAGTTCAGACGATGGTTGAAGGCCCAAGGGGTGACCTTCGAAGCAGGCAAAGGAAGCCACTTCAAAGTCATCGCACCAAACGGCAACAGAAGCACCTTCGCGGATCACGGCAGTAAGGAAATGCCAGAACCGACCCGCAAGGCGATCATAAAACAACTGGGACTCTAAGGAGTCCCTTCGCCGCATCTGAAAGCTGAACGATCACCTCCCAGGAGTGACCATGTACGACTATGCCATTCGATTCGAGCAAGACAGCGCGCCAGGCGTTGCCGTGTTCTGCCGTGATCTTCCCGAGCTGAACAGCTACGGGGATGATCGCGATCATGCTGTTAGTGAAGCGCTGGACGCGATTGAGACTGCATTGTCGGCCTATGTCGATCAGCGCCGTGCTATTCCGCCGGCGACACCTCCGCAAGACGGGGAACACGTTGTCCACTTGCCGGTGGTCATCGTCGCGAAAATCGCGCTATGGAACAGCATGATTGAGCGAGGTATGAAAAAGGCTGACCTTTGCCGTGTCTTGGGCGTGCATCAAGCCCAAGGAGATCGTCTAGTGGATTTTTTGCATACCTCGAAAATCGAGCAACTTGAAGCCGCCTTGGCCGCTCTAGGCAAGCGGCTCTTTGTATCTGTCGAAGCTGCGTAGTATCGCCGGTTCGTTGACCGGCCTCCCCTCTTCCCTCTCTGAATCCAGAGCTACCAGTGAGATATCTCATTGATAGCTCTGGATATCTTTGTGATATCCGGTTCGCTGCTAGCCGTTCCAGATATCTCACCGCTAACCTGAAGTTATCATCTGGATATCCCGCCCATGGATATCTTTCGGATACCTTATAGGTATCTGGGTTATCCGGCATTTAGGATATCTTTAGGATATCTTTCAGGTATCTATTGCATATCTCCGAGTTATGTCTAGAATGGCTATCTGTCGGATATCTTTGGATATCCAAGGATATCTTCCAGATAACGGAGCGAAATATGCCATCAACCGCATTTGTTAGCCCAAAGGGCGGAGTAGGAAAAACCACCTCCGCTTTAACTTTGGCGACCCAACTAGCAGCAAAAGGCGCGGGCGTTACGATCATCGATGCAGACCCGAACTATCCGATCAAGAAATGGGCTGCAGGTGGTCATTGTCCACCGAACCTTAGAGTTATCTCGGACGTAACCGAGAACAACATCGCCGCGAAAATTCGTGAGGCGGCGGCTATTGATCCCTTCGTGATCATTGACCTCGAAGGGACTGCCGCCAAGATCGTCGTGCTTGCCCTGCAGGAGGCTGACTACGTGATCGTCCCCATGCAAGGGTCATTACTCGACGCGGAACAGGCGGGAAGGGCGGTAGCGCTGATCCACGATCAGGAGCTGGCCGTCCGACGCCATTTGCCTGACTACAAGCTGCCGTACTCGATTTTGCTGACGCGCACACCACCTGCTTACCAAACACGCAATATGGCGAGCCTGCGCAAAAGTCTTGAAGATAAGAACATCCCGATTTTCGAGACTGTAATGACCGAGCGTGAAGCATTCCGCTCGATGTTCTCTTTCCGGAAGCCACTGGAAGCACTGGATGCTTCTGAAGCCCCGGGAATCGACAAAGCGATCGCCAATGCCAGCGCGTTGGCGGCAGAGCTGATTTCGAAGCTATCTGCTGGAGGAAAATAATGAGCAATGATGAAAGGGTTGACCCCTTTGCCAGCCTGAGCCAATTCAAGCCAAAATCAGCCGATGCGCAGTCAGTAGCTGATCCTGTGGTTATCGAAAAGATATCCCAAGATAACGGCTTTCCATCGCGTGAAGCTCAGCCAATTCAATCGGCGCCTGGTAAACGTCCACGGTACAAGTCCGTTGAGCCACGGGTTCAACTGAACATCAAAGTCACATCGGAATGCCATGAGCGTTTTTACAACATGGCAGCTGAGCGAAACATGCTGTTAGGAGATCTATTGGCTGCCGCGCTGGATGCTCTGGTGATGGTAGAAAGCTCGCAGACGAAAACGTGACCTGCAGATGTTGCGCAAGACAGCGCAACAGCCGGCGACAACAACAAAAGACAACCCAATAGGATGGGACGCGCCAGTGACATTCATTTCTTACGCACAGAACTTCGAAGATATACGCCTGTGGCGTATCCTCAAGACAGTCAAAAACGGCTTCTACATCGACATCGGGGCCAATGACCCCGTTCGTGACTCTGTCACTAAGGCTTTCTACGACAACGGCTGGAGCGGCATCAACGTCGAGCCTATGCCCAATTACTTCGAGCTACTGTGTGAACAACGACCGCGAGATAAAAACCTGCAATGTGTTGCCGGTGTGGCCGCTGAAGATCTGACCTTTTACAGCATCGCAGACACAGGCCTCTCTACTCTCGATCAGGGCATTGCCCAACGATACAAAGACTCTGGCATGGGCGTGCGCGAAGAACGCGTCAGCTCACGCACGTTGACTTCCATTTGTGAAGAACACGTCAACGATCGACCTATCCACTTCCTGAAGATCGATGTCGAAGGCCATGAGGAGACTGTGCTGCGAGGTATGGACTTCGCTCGGTGGCGACCTTGGGTGATCCTGGTTGAAACGCCCTGGGAACGTAACCAGGTGTGGGAATCGATCCTGACGGCCGCCGGCTATTCGCCAGTGGCCTTTGACGGCATCAACACATTTTATCTTTCAGAAGAACACCTGAATCTCAAGCCAGCTTTTGATTTGCCGCCATGCAACCTCGACGAGTTTCAGTTCTGCAAAGGTCATAAGTTCAGTTACCCCATCGAAGACCTCGAACGGCAACTGGCTCACAGCGTAGAACGTGCTGAAAACGCCGAGTCCGAGTTGCGCGCAATGCGAGAGAGTCGGACTTGGAAGGTGCTTCGCCGATTCAAAACCTTACTCCGTGCTTGATTGGTACACCCTGTAGGAGAAAGCGATGCCCGACTTCGATGCGATGCTGACACCGTTGAACTTGCCTGAGTCCGTGCGCAAGCAGGCGCACCGTTTGCTCAATGCCATTCAGCAAGCAGATAGCGGCGCTGAGCTGCAACGCGCCGCCGATCGAGCCGATGGCTTCGGCCTCGGCATCGAAACCGTACGCGCACTGAATCCTTCATCACTAGAGGGGTTGTACCTGGTGTTTGATCGGGTCGCCGACATGCGCCGTGCGGATCTAGCCCCTTAACCGACTGCGCAACCTTAGGCATCTACTTCGCGATCACAATCCAACCGAGTAAAAACACTTCAAAGCCCGCGTCTGCGGGTTTTTTGTTTTCAATGCCCTAATGGCCCTGGGCGCGTGCGGCCTGATCCACTACTTCCGCCAAGATCCGGGCGCACGTCGTTAGCTCACCTTGGAGGCGCTGGTGAACCAACGTCGGCGCACTGGCCGGCGTAGCCTGGTGCTTCGCATGGAGCTTTCGGAACTGCTGCAGGATGTCGAGCTGGTGTTCGGTAAGATCGAGGATGATTTGCATGGTGTCGCACCTGGTTCAAGTGGGGGAGGGGGCTACCACTGTGAATCTAACCGAGTGCAAAGGGGAGTGGCTTGGACTTTCAAATCGACTACAGAGGAGGGTAGGGAGACACTGGAGAGCGCCTTGCTGGTTACTACAACAGGTGACAACTGCAACCGGCCAGACGCCATGCCAGTGCAACCCTACTCGTTGTTTCGGTGTTAGACGTTCCTGTCGATTAATGAAAAAAGCAATCTGCTTACTTTCATGTTTTTAACGTATTGAAATTCGACCAGCGTTGCCGGGTGCCAATTCGGGTCGAGTTGGTAAGTATCCCAACCGCTCAAACCGGTACCAAGAAGCTCCATCGCAGTCTTAGAAAATATCGGAACCCCAAAGGTACTATGTACCTGTTTTTGTTCTTTTATTTCTTTGAACGGCTCCGGTAATTCACCTGTAAAAACTGGTAGATCATCGTCTTTCAATGTGACGTGTATAACCTCGAAACGTAAGGTTTCGGGCCAGAATATCAACTCAATCCCAGGAACCGGCTCGATCTCTAATGATTCACCATCTTCATACAAGTCTTGTAGTGGAAGGTTATCGATTACTTCATTCGCAATTAGAGCATCGTAGGAGCAGCCTAGGTTCTTGATTAAACGTTCCATATTTACGGAGTTCATCTGCGCCTCAGACCTGTTGAAAAACCCCCCAAGCGCCTCTCGCGCCGGGTAGGGGGGCGATAAGATGCCGTGTAGCCAGATTTTTTACCAGACTTGACGTGGCACTGTGCTAGCTACGATCTAATCGGATCCACTACATGCTTGTACGGTTCAGCGCAGATTAACTCTTTTTGGTGGCCGCGCAGCGTCTATCAGGCGCTGGAGGGTGGCGGAGTCATCGATTCGATATACGAGGTCAATGAGCGTCGAACGCAGCTCGCATATCGTTTGCCAGCGGATATCGCTTTCACTCGGCAGGAAGTCGATCGGGGATACACCGAAAAAAGCAGCGACTTTGACCAGTTGCTCACCGTCTAAAGCGTACTCACCGCGTTCGTATCTGCCAACCGTCGTGTCCTCACACCCGATCACCTCGGCCAACGCCGCCTGGGTGATATTTCGGGCTTTACGATGCCATCTGATTCTTGAGCCGATGAGCGTCCGGATCGGGGAGGTCATTTTTCCGCCTGAAATGCGCCAGTTTCAGGCGTGCCACGCGAATTTACAGGGCATAATTGCATTTTCTGCATTTTTGGTTGAATACTTTATTGTTTGTGAATAAAATTGTGTACTGGCATGGTGCCATTGCAATTTTTAACGCTATTCATATAATCGGCCGCCGTCGTTATGACGGTATGGCACCCCTCAAAGGACGGTGCTGATAGGGATGGGCTACGGCGCGTTTGTGGCGGCGCGTGCCCGAACACAGGGGTATAGGGATGTTTCGATGGCACTTGATAACACATAATTTCCATGCTTTTCAGTTAGTTACGAGCAAAATCAAACTGCTTGGAGTTGAGGTTTACGCTCCTACGAAAATGGAGGTGAAGAAACGCCGAGACTGCAACGCAGTACGGGTCACGGAAACGCAGCTGTTCCCTGGCTACCTTTTCGTCCGGCTCGATCCTGAGCTGGTGCATCCATCCCAAATTTCCGACATTCCTGGCGTTAAGGAATTTGTCCGGTTCGGCGGGGATATCAGCACCGTGTCCAACGGGCTGATCGAAGCACTGAAGCAATCGTTGTTGCTGCGCACAGCTAAAAATGTGACCAACCTCGAATGTCGAAACGTGTCTCCAAATGTTCTGAAAGCCTTGTCTGAGATCGCTTTGACGAAGTCGAAGTTGGAGCGCCAGGCCAAACTTTTCTCCTTGCTGCAAAGCGAGTCTGAGTTAATCACCTTGGGCAATCGCCCGTACTCGCGCATCGCTTTTGATGTCGAGAAGCGTCACGTCGACGAAAAAGTCTGGTAAACAGACCACTCTAAAAAATTGAAACTTTGAACACACTGCTTGCATGCGCAAGGCGGTGTGTTTGCATTTGTCCGGAGAAACTATGAGTACAAACGAAAAGCCAAAGATTGGAGGGCCGACGAATACCAAGGTGGTGCATGTTGGAAGCGAGTTATTCAAAAAGCTCGTTGATGAAGCTATTGATATTAGCCATCAAGGCAGGCGGCAAATTACGCCGTCTCAAATCGCTCAGTACCTGATCAACAACTATTTGCCTGAAGCGGCAAAGAAACTTCTCAAGGAAATGAAAGAAGCCGAGGACAAATAAAATGGTCGTTAGAGGCATGCTGTTGTTGATAGCGCTCGGTATCGCAACTAATGCGACGAGCGCCGAAGTTATAAAGAACAAGGAACTCCCACCAAGTGCAAAGGAATCTCGGCAGACAACATCGGCTGAGACGATCACTGATCCGGTATCTGACCTGTTTCCTGTAGCACCAGGCAATTCACCTCAGCACGTTGCGCAGCCAGTACCGCAATCGGTGCAGCCAACTTACGAAAGCTGGGATGTCTTGCGGCAATACCCGCGCTTCACACAACTCCCACCTCCTTCGGTATCCGAATCGAAGGAACAAGAGCATCAAAAAGAAATAAAGGAGAAAACCGATGTTGAGAAAAAAGCTGTTGAGAAATAAACGACTGTCACGGTTGCTCGTCACTGCAATTGGCTGCGTGCCTCTGGTTGCAATGGCGGATTGGGATGGCGGGATGCAAGAAACTGCTCGAAATATTCGATTGGTGCTGTACACCCTCGGCGGCACGATCTCGGGTGGCACTCTCGTATGGTCGGGTGTTCAGTGGTTGATTTCTCGCTCGAACGGGGATCATCAACATTCCTTCCTGGACTACTTGAAGCAAGCCGGCGCGGTTGCAGCGGTCGGCGGTTCCGTCGTTTTGGGGACTGCTGCGTGGCAATTCTTCGGATCAGGCGGCGCTTGATGTAAATGCTGGAGGGCAGTTATGTCAGGCGTAAAAAAGTTGATCTTTGAAAGCTACAACGCAATGTCTCGTCCCGCTAAATACTGGGGGATACCGATTATGCCGTTGCTCGGCCTGTTGATGTGCACAGCACTCAGTTATGTCGCGGGCATGGCTCTCTTCTCCTGGGTATGGGGATTAGTATTTGCGTTCCCATTCGTGGTGGCATTGATTGCCCTCCGGTTTATCTCCTCTATTGATGATCGGTACTTCCGGCGCGTGCGTTTTGCGATCAGGCGGATACGACTCAACTTTAAATACGGTAAGCGGTTGTTACTAACATCCTTTAATCCGAAGTGGAGCCAATATTATGCAAGGCGCTTTGCAGAAAAACGCTATGTCTCCGGAGGTTTTCGTCCCTCTGATGCGATATCACGTACACGAACACATGGTGACTCTGCCGGGGAATCGACTGATTAGTCTTCTTCGGCTGAAAGGTATTTCCCACGAAACACGTAGTGATGAAGACCTTGAACGGGAATTTTACCAACTTAATCGCTACTTCATTGCATTGGGTAAGAAAGAAAGTAAAAACCTGATGCTTCAAACTTACGTGACAAAAACCGGTATCGAACTAGATACCCAATATTCTATGGAGCTGCCGGCACTTCAAGATTTTGTTGATGCCTACACGGCACCTTTCCGTAACGGTACGTTTCGTGAAGTTGGTTACTCCATAGCTCTAATTCTGAAGTACAAAGATCTGGACTCTGGCATTAAGTCAATGCAGGAGCTGCTGACTATCTCCCAAACGATGCTGGCAGATTACGACGTCGCGTTTATGGGGATGGAGGAGAACAAACACGGTGCGCTGTTCTCTCAGATTGGTCGGTTTTACAGCCTGTTGCTCAACGGCCATGAACAAGACGTGCTGGTGAGTGATACCCGCCTGGGTGAAGCGGTCATCGACAGCGTCACGAACTTCGAGGCATACGATTACGTTGAAAATCGTCCAAATCGCGGCGGACAACGATTCGCTACGACCTACGACCTGCGCGACTATCCCGCCGGCGGATCTGAGCCAGGTATGTGGGACGAAGTAATCGAGTATCCCTTCGATTTCACCCTGGTGCAGACGTTCCTGTTTGAAGACCGGAACAAAGTGAAGTTGGACTTCAAGAAGCACATCGCCGACCTTGGTTCGGTGGAGGGTGAGACCAAGCAGGCGAAGGAGCTGGAGAAGGCGATTCAGGAAATCACCCAAGGCGAGAAAGCATTCGGTCGCTACCATGCCTCGCTGATTGTTTACGGTGATAGTCCGGACGCCGCTATTGATAACGGCGCAAAAATGGAATCGGTGTTTACGGTTCATGACGCGACGTTTGTTCGTTCGACGATGAGCAACATCTACACCTGGTATTCGCAGTTCCCGGCAGCAACAGAAGTGCTGTACCCGATGAGCAAGTCTACGGAGAACTTAGCCTGTGGTTTTTCGCTGCACGCTACGCCAGGCGGGAAGGCCAAGGGTAACCCGATCGGCGACGGCACCGCGTTGGCTCCAATGCGTACAGTCAAGGATGGGTTGTACCTGCTGAATGCTCATGACAGCCCTACTGGGCAGAATAACCTGGGCGAAAAGCTACCTGGTCATATGGCTGTGACCGGCCAGACCGGTGTTGGCAAGACAACTTTCGAGGCAATCTTGCTCACGTTTGCCAGCCGCTTCGACAACATGCTGTTTGGCATCGATTACAACTGTTCTCTTCAGAACATCCTCATGGCCCTCGGCACGCAGTACTACACGATCTCGCCAGGGATCCCAACAGGGGTTAACCCATTCCAGTTCCCGGATAACCCGGAGCTGCGTCAGTTCCTGTTCGACATCGTGCTGACTTGCGCAGGCGGGAAGGCCATCACGAAAGAGGATGAACAACGCGCAATTCAGGATGGGATCACTGCGGTGATGGAACACTCCAACGTCGCCAACCGGGGAATGTCGCTGCTCCTGCAGTTCATCCCAAGGATAGGCGGCAATTGCCTGAACACTCGTTTGTCCAAATGGTGCAGGCTCGCCCATGGTTACAAAGGACAAAATGCCTGGGTACTGGATTCGCCAGTCAACCAGTTCAACCCAGAAGCGTTTCGGCGTCTGGCGTTCGACTGTACGAAGATCCTGAAAAAAGAGTTTGCGTCCAAGCACCCGGAGGCCATGGAAGTCCTATTGAACACGTTGTTTTATATGAAACGTGTGATGCACGCCTCCAAGCCCGGATCGCTGTTGCTGAACGTGGTGGCCGAGTATTGGGCGCCGCTTTCGTTCGAAAGCACTGCAGACGCCATCAAGGAGATCCTCAAGAGTGGTCGAACCCGTGGTGAAACGCTGATTATGGACACGCAGCAGCCAGAGGATGCGCTTGCCACTCCTTACGCCGCCGCTGTAGTACAGCAGGTCATTACGTCGATCTGGTTGGCAAACAAAAAGGCCGATCGTGAGGGTTACGAGCGTTTCGGGATCAAGGGCAAAGTGTTCGATGCAATTGTTGATATGCATCCGCAGAGCCGCGAAATGGTGGTGCTTCAGGGTAACCAAGCGGTAAAGCTGAAGCTGGTTCTTGACGAGAAGTTGAAGTATTGGCTGCCGCTTCTGTCATCGACGGATGAAAACCTTGCGGTTGCAAAAAGAATCCGTGAGTCGTTGAACACTACTGACCCGAAAATTTGGGTACCGCCCTTCCTGGCTGAAATGGCTCAAATCACCGCGCAACAAAAGCTCCAGCGCTGAGGTATCAAATGAAAAAGACTTTGTTAGTGGGGCTTCTGGCCGCCGCAATGGCAACTGCTGCGCCGCTTGTTAGCGCGACCGGTATTCCCACGCTTGACGTGGCTACTGGAGTAATCCTGACGAATAACGCCTTGGAGCAAGCAAAACAGGCTCTTGATGCGTTGAACCAGGCTAAAGAGGGTATTGAGCAGGCCCGTGCACAGTATGAAAATTACAAGGGATTGATATCGGGAAATTCCAACATGGGGAGTTTTCTCGATAATCCGACCCTAAACAAAATAATGCCGCTTTCGGAGTGGGGGGATGTTTACTCTGAAGCAAAAGATCTTCCCGACTTAAGAAGTCGGTACAACTTGCGTTCTGACGACGCGGCGGTTCAAAAACAATTCGATAAACTGCTCACAGCGACCGGTGTACTGGAGTCCAATTACAATGCCAGTACACAACGAGTAAAGAATGCTGAACAGCTTCGTGAGCAATTGAATGTTGTGGAAACGCCACAACAGAAAGCAGACCTGCAATTGCGTTATCAACAAGAGTTGTTGGAGTTGCAGAATCAGCAAATGCGCATGGAAAACATGAAAATGCTGATGGAGCAAAAGGAAAAAATGGAAAGTAGGCAGCGCTCTCAGGCGTTTGAAGATTACATTCGCGGAAAGAGTAAAACAGTTCCACAGTTCAATTAAATAAACTATACTCAGGTGGTTTTATTTAATTCGTTTCTTAGGGGGTGTTTATGTTTCGTAACGTTTTCGCTGTTTGTGGTCTGGTTGCTTTCTCGATGCTCACAGGTTGCGGTGCTGACAAGCCAAGTGCGTTCGTTGGTCATTGGGTTGAAGTAAGCAGTACCGACTCCAAGCCGATGACTCTGGATATCTCGAAAGAGGGAAACGTTTTTCACATTGATGAAAAAAAGAGCCTGTTTGGCAAAGAGTTTGAAAGCAAGCTTGAAGGTAAGGCCGATTCAGACTCAACGCTGAGTGCCAAAGGTGGAGCAGTGAGTTTTCGCCTGCAGGACGGTCGCCTCTTCTACAAGGGGCGTGAACTGAGTAAATCATCGTGAAGGAGGCTCAATGGATTTTCAGGTCGCGGGGGAGCTATTTCAGGCCATAGACGATGCACTGAAAGGCGCCTTGGGAAGTGGCATGTCCAAGGTCATGCTCGGAGTAGGTGCGTTGTTTGGAACAATCTGGATTACGCACTTTGTAATTAAGAGCATCTATTGGTTGTTTCAAGGGTTTGATGTCATCTTCCAAGATATCTTGGTGAGCATCGGGAAGATGGCATTCATTGCCCATTTTGCATTTAATGTAGGCTGGTACCTACAAACAATGGTTCCATTTGTCACAGGCTTCCCCGTTTGGATGGGTGGAATACTCTCAGGCCAAGAAGGTAATCAAACTAATCAGGTTGACGCGTTGATTATCAATTACATCGATTCTCTGGATAAATTGATTTCGCTTATGAAATTCGGTTTTACAGAAGATTGGTCTGTAATGTTTTATGCAGTTGTCGTTGTCTTGTTTTATCTGATTGGTGGCGTGCCTTTCCTGTCTGTCTGCGTTGGGACGATGATTACTTTAAAAGGCGCGTCTACCGTTATCTTGACGATCGGCCCTTTATTCATTGCCTTTGCTCTTTTCGAGCAAACGCGACAATGGTTTTGGGGGTGGGTATCTGTAGTGGGTGGCTTCATGCTTACCCAAATCCTGATTTCAGTAATCGTCGGCATTGAAATGGGGTTCATTAATTCATTCATTGTGAAAGATGGCGGATTAGAAATTACGTTGAAGACTGCTTTTAAGATCCTCCTCGTTTTCGGTTCTTTCACACTGCTGATTACTGAATTGCCTGGTTACGCCGCCTCTATCATGGGAGGTACACCTTCCGGAGGTGTCAGTGGTATTGGATCTTTAATTGGTAAAACTTCCGGTCTTAGTACAGCTCGCTCGATGGCCGGGGCCGCTGGTAAACAGCTACTCCGCTTAAGAAATCGAAACCAAATCAAATAATCCCCGCTCGACAATAGCTTCGTTTTTCCCTTCCTGTTTCATCGTTTTTAAAAAAGGTACTAGCCATGAATTGCAAACTCGTTGCGAGTGAGCTGCTTTGTGCTGCCTTGCTTTTGGGATGCAGTGCGCCGAAATTAACGTTGCCCTCGGGTGACTGGGTTGAAGTTAATCAGCCAGCGTTTCCAGTACCGCCCAGGGCAGCAGTTCCACCACTACCTCCAAATCCTCCGCCGGTGCCGGCGACACCAATCTCGACACCACGTGCACCCATCGTTTTCGGGCCGGCGCCGGTGTCACCGAACACAGCTTCACAGCCACTGCTAGCGTCGGCTGTCCCGGGATCGCTCGGATGGGCGCCGGGATCCCCAGCGTCAACAACTCGGTCAGGCAAAACCGCTGTCGCTCAGCCGGTGCCACCGCTGAAGCCACCTGCTGTCGTGGCTGCAGCGGAACCGGTAAAGCCGGTCACCTTGCCACCCAAGGTCTTTGCAGCCCCACCGGCGCCGCCGGTACCGGTCATCGCTCCAGTTGCAAAACCTATCAAACCCGCGCCCATCCCCAAGCCAGTTTGGGAAGCAAAAGCCGGGGATAGTCTGCGCGGTGTGATCAAGACCTGGAGCCAGCGAGCCAACTACGAAGTTGCCTGGGAAGCGGAAGACCTCGATTACCCGATCGATGCTCCGCTGCGCTTTGAAGGCACTTACGAGGAAGCGGTCGCCGGCATCTTCCAGCTTTACGAAAAAGCTGAGCGGTCATTCGTTGTTGATGGCCGACGTGCCCAGCATCGGTTGAACGTATCTGAAAACTCCGTCAAGTCGAAAAGCAAGAGGGCGCCATAATGAATACCCGTCCTGGGGCAATAGCCCTGACGATGTTGCTGACGTTCGCGGTCGGGTTAACTGGCTGCGAAACCAAGCGTGTAAGCGAATCGATGGGCCGCGTGGATGCGACTGCGGATAAAGCAAATGCTTTATCCGGATCGTTGCGTCAACAGTCCGGCAATACGCGCAAATCGGTGATGTTCACCAATGAGCAGTGGGTGAATACACAGCCCTTGCAGTTGAAAAGGGGACTTCCGGTTACACGGGACTGCGATGTCGGTTACAACGAATCGCGAACGCTGCAGGAGTTTGCTCAGTGGGCAAGCCATGTCTGCGGATCCAGTCCAGGCAAAGTGACGACGCCTGTTCAGGTTATGCCTGATGCATTGGACGGCGGCGCGGCCTTCATGAAGAACAAGGGCGTTGCTCGCCCGACAGGGCCGGCTCCGGTTGCTTCGAATGATTCGATCTCGGATCTGTTTCCGGGCGGCTCTACTGGTTCGATTACTTCCTTTGGCGCCGCCGCACCCTCCAGTACGCCTTCTTTCGGCAACCGATATGTGAACGCGCAGCGTTACGAGGGGCGTCTGTCAACCCTGCTGGATTCCGTCACCGGGAGCCTGGGCCTATCTTGGCGCTACGACGCCGCCGCCGGTGCGATAAAGATTTACTACCTGGAAACACGGCAGTTCCCAATCTACGCATTCAACACGACCTCGACGTTCAAGTCCGAGGTTAAATCCGGTATGTCCTCCACGGCGGGCACATCCGGCGGTTCAGGGCAGGGCAGCAGCTCTACCGGGATGAGTGGCGAATCCGGAAGTAGCCAAAACACTCAGACCGACATGGTTTCGTCGGTACTGAACGACATTGAAAAAAACGTCAGAAACATGCTGACGATGGATCAGATGTCGTTTTCCCGTGCGACGGGCGTGATCAATATCACTGACCGCCCGGACGTTCTCGATGCTGTTCAAGCCTACTTGGACAAAGAGAACCACCGGATTACGCAGCAGATCCTGATCAACATCGAAGTGATCTCGGTGAAGCTCTCGGACAAGGATCAATACGGCATCGACTGGAGCCTGGTCTACAAATCAGTCAGCGGTAACTGGGGCTTTGGTCTGGGAAATAAATTCCCTGGAATCGATGGAAGCGCGGTAGGTGGCTCTATCAGCATCCTCGACACTGCAAGCTCACCATTCGCCGGTTCTAAGGCGATTGTTCAAGCCTTAACTCAGCAGGGTCGCGTGTCTACGGTACGGGCGCCTTCAGTCACAACTTTGAACCTGCAGACGGCGCCGGTTCAGGTCGGCAAGGTGAAGGGCTACATCGCATCGAGCGGAACCACACAAACTGCAAACGTTGGTACCACCAGCTCACTAGTACCCGCTTCGATCACTTCCGGTTTCAACATGGCTCTTTCCCCGATCGTTATGCCGGCGGACGAGTTGTTGATGAAAATCGCGATCAACATGAGTACCGAGCCTCAGTTGGACAACTTCACCAGTGGCGATGCAAAGGCACAGGTTCCGAGCTATGACCTGCAGATCTTCGATCAGACCGTAAAACTGCAGTCGGGTCAGACGCTGGTACTGAGCGGCTTCGATCAAACGACTGAGAACGCAAGTAAGTCAGGAGTCGGGGAGGCTTGGAACTGGTTCTTTGGCGGCGGCGGTACCCGTGAAACGAACCGCGAAGTCCTGGTGCTGTTGCTCACGCCGATCATCCTGGGGTGACCTATGCCACCAAGCTCAAGCAGTGACATCAGTGTCGTCAAGATCAACGGCAAAGACTTTGTAGCAGGGCTGATGTGGCAGCCGCTTTCCCGGCCTCGGTCTTACATGGCCGAGGCAAGGGAGATTGGCAAGCGCGATTCAATGGACATCGTGGCGATACGGCTGGGCCTGAGCATGATTCAGGCCGGATTCGTTCAAAAGGGCAACGGTGTCACAAAGGGGATGTTTTCCCTTGCGTCCGCGCTGGCTGGACAGATCCGGGAGCAGTCTTGGATCGGTGCGTTTTTGCTGCCTAACGGCATGTACGCACTTGTTGCCGTCCATGGGGGGCTGATCGTTCCTGGCTGCGATGTAATCGGCCACAAAGACCAGATTTTCAATCTGCTAGTGGAGAAGGACAGCCAACGCAGGATCATGGAGTTCGACAAGGTTTATCACCCTGTGGACTTCGAATATCGCGGCGCTCCCCTCGACATCGAGGAGGTGCTTCCAGTCGGTGCCCGGTTGAGGGACTACGCGCTCAAACCGCTGACCTTCGGATTGACCAAGCGGGAAATCATCACGGTTGGTTGTGGGGCTTTGGCCTTGGTCATTGCGTTGTTTGCGTTCACTCAGTGGACGGAGTACCAGCGTCAGGAGGCAATCAAAGAAGCCGCACGCCAAGAAGCGGAACGGCAGGCAAAGCTCGCCGAGCTGAATGCCCTTGCCGGCGCTCAGCAACCAGTTCAAGCACTGCAACACCCGTGGGCATCCATTCCTGGCGTTGAGGACTTCCTGAACGCCTGCGAAGGGGCGATCGACTCGCAAGCACTTTCGCTAGGCGGTTGGTTGTTTGAATCCGCTTTATGCAATACGGCGATCATCGAGCCGGTTTACAAGCGGTCGGGAACGACATTTAACGATCTGATCGCAGCCGGGCAAGGCCGATTCCCGGAGCCGCCTGTACTGATGACCGGCGGTGATCGTGCGCGGTTTGGCGATGAAATCAAGCTGGGTGTGGGGGGAGACGACGAATTGTCGGAGTTCCCTATCATTCAGGCGAACTTTACATCGCACATGCAGAAGCTGGATCTGAAGGCGGAATTGGTTGAAGTGCCCGTCGCGCTGCCGGCGGCCGCGAACCTACCCGGGCAAGAGCAAGCAGCGACCCCACCGGCGCCGGACTGGAAAACGTTCAGCTTCTCGCTGACTTCGCCTTACACACCGAAATTCATATTTGCAGGACTGAATCTGCCAGGTGTTCGCCTGGTGGAAATGACTGTTGTGCGCGACGGTCATCAACTCAGTTGGAGCATCAAGGGAGAAATTTATGCGCGTTAGACGATTGTTGTTGGCCGCATGCGTGCTGCAAACATTTGCAGTCTTTGCGGAGGGAAAGCCACTCGCGACCGTTGGCGATCTGTCAGAAGTCCAGAGCGAAACCATCATGTTCGACGCTCAGGCAATGCGAGCTGAGGCAAAAGCGAAGATGCAGGAGAGTGCAGCCAAAGCCGGCGATGATCCTCAGTTCGCAAAAGGGCAATCCAGCCCTTCGGTGGCCGTGGTAGCAGCTGATCTGCCAACGGTAACGGGGATCTCAGGTGCTGCGGGCCGGTTGTACGCAACCTTTCGTTATGCGAACGGCACAACGGTTACATCCAAGTCAGGCGAATCGATCGCCGGCGGGTTCCAAGTCGCCGAGGTCGGCATCGATCGCGTAGTGCTGACCCGTGGTGATCGTCGCATACCGCTCCAGTTCGGTGTGTCCAGAACACCACCGCAACAATCGGTGCCCGTGCAATCCCCGGGCTTCAACGCTCCGCTGTCACCGCCGGCATTACGCTGAGGATCGAGCCATGACTTCACTAGCGATATTGGCACCCGTGCCGCTCACTGCACCAGGTCAGACCTGGGAAGTCGATGCAGAGCTGCGTGAGAAGCTGTGTCTGACAAACGATGGTGTTCTTCATGTTGTTGACGGCTACGGCGGCAATCACTTCGTCATGGCGTTTGTGGAGCGCCTGCGTCGTGCAGGTTTCAAGCACTCTACGGAGTATGTAAAACCTGAACTCCTGCAGGCGCTCTATCGGGGGTATGTCGGTGCATCTGTCGGTAGTCGGCAAGGTCAGCAATACGTTGGCAACGAAACTTCCGCCGGCAAACAGGATGAAGTCGTAAAAATCCTGCGTTCAGCAACAGCGGCAGGCGCGAGTGACATCCACTTTTTTGCCACTCCGAAAGGTCATCAGCTCAGCTTCCGGATCCATGGTGAGCTTGAGCCGGCGGCGTCATTCGCTGGACGTGACGGTGAGGCGATGTTGTCCACCATCTACGAAACCATGAGCGAATCAACTGGCACGAACTATCGTCCGGGTGAAAGCCAGAGCGGACGGTTGCGTAGCGAGTTTGTGACCGAGTGCGGTCTTTTCGGTGCCCGCTTGGAAACACGCCCGACCTTGAATGGCCCTTGGATGGCAATGCGCTTGCTGTATGACAGCGGTACGACCCTCACTCTGGATCAGATGGGATATCTACCGTCACAGATCGAGGCGCTCAAGCGCTTGGTTCATCGAACTGACGGCATTGTATTGCTGACCGGTACCACAGGATCCGGCAAGTCAACGAGTATCCAGACGCTTCTCAGCATGTTGCTTGAATCAGTGAACTACACGATCAACCTGGTGACGGTTGAAGACCCGGTTGAGTATCGAATCAACGGCGCGAACCAGACGCCTAAAGGCCCCAAGGAAGAATGGGTTGACGCAGTCGCGAACCTGATGCGACTGGATCCGGACGTCGGCTTTATTGGCGAGATGCGTGATACCGCATCGGCGCTTGCAGCGTTCCAGGCGGCGTTGACAGGGCATGGTCTGTGGTCGACGTTGCACGTTAACTCCGCAACAGCGAGCCTTCAGCGACTCCATGACCTAGGTGTCGAGGACAACTTGGCGTATGACCCTAGCCTGGTGAAGGGGTTGGTCAACCAGTCATTGACGAGGGTGCTTTGCGACAAATGTAAAGTTCCTTACGAGCGGTATGACCTCGGGCCGATTGCACCTGACTTGAAAACACGTATCCATAAGCACTGCATCGTTGAGCAGGTCTTCATGAAAGGTGAGGGCTGCGAAGCGTGCAAGAAGCGCGGCATTGTTGGCCGAACCGCAATTGCAGAAGTTCTCGCGCCGGATCTGGCATTCATGCGTAAGTTTCGTGATGACGGTAAGGCCGAGGCGCAGGCTTTTTGGGTGAATGAACAAGGCGGCATTACGAAAAATGCCCACTTGTTGCAGCGAATTAATGAAGGGGTGGTCGATCCCTCGCACGGTGAACGGGATATCTGTTTGCTGGATGATTACGTGGCAGTTGTTGGAGTGAAGTCATGAATGCCTTCAGCGCAGCATGGGCGGCGCTGGTTATGAAGCATTCGGGCGGAACCCGCATCGACTTCTACGAGGGATTTCAGAACCTGGTCGAAAACGGGATAAGCGTGAACGACTCGCTCAAGGAGCTGAACAAGATCTGGAGTGCAGGCGGCAAAAAGCCCAACGAACCACTGGCGATCGTCACACGTGACCTGATGATTCAGCTCAGCAACGGTACGCCGCTGAGTCGGGCTTTATCCAGATGGGTGCCCTACGAGGAGGCATCCCTTCTGGCGGCGGGCGAGCAGGGCGCGCGAATGGTTCAGGCCTGTGATGACATCGTGCGGGTCATTACGGCGAAACAGCAGATCATCGGCGCAGTTACTTCGGCGGTTGTCTACCCGGCGTTTCTCAGCTTTCCGTTGTCGATGGTCTTGTGGCTGGTATCGACAAAGTTAGTCCCCCCAATGGCCCGTGTTTCTCCTCCGGAGAACTGGACAGGAGCCGCTGCAACGCTGTACCAGCTTGCGAACTTCGTGACGGGCTACGGTGCAATCACTGTCGTGTCGCTTCTCGCGCTGATCGCGGTCTTCGTGTGGAGCCTCCCGCGCTGGACTGGATCTTTCCGGATGCTGTTCGACAAGGGGCCGTTCTATTCAACGTATCGCATGGTTCATGGCTCAACGTTCCTCTTGAACCTGGCCGTGATGATGCGAGCCAACATTCCTCCTTACGTTGCGCTGGAAATGCTCGGGGAGTACGCGAATCCCTGGTTGAAAGAAAGAATCCGAGGCGCGCTGTACGGCATCCGGATGGGGAGCAACCTCGGTGTGGCTCTGGATGATGCAGGGCACAATTTTCCGGACAAGAAAGCCATTCAGTTCATCCGGATCCTTGCTGCCCGGGAAGGGTTCTCGGGTGCGATCAACAACTACTCGGAGCGCTGGCTGAAGCTCAGTATAAAAAGCATCCAGCGCATGGCAAAAATCTCGTTCTCCATCGCAATTCTTCTACTCGGTGCTGCAATGGCGCTCGTGGTGGTGGGCACTCAAGACATGCAAAACAGCTTCGAACAATCGGTCAACAAGACAGCAACCAAAGTCGTAAAACCCTAAGGAAAAAATCCATGAAAATCGAAACAACGGCTGTAATCACCGCCGAGAACCCGGCTGTCCCTAATTCGCCGAATGTCCGGAAATTGGGGCGTCGGAGTCCAAAGCAGGGGGGATTCGGCGCGCTCGAAGTAATGATCGCAATTGCCGTGGGTATTTTCGCGATCATTGGTGCCATTGCCTGGTACTCCAAGTTGACGAACACCTCGAACAACAATGAGGAGCTTCAGAACGTCTCCAGCCTCATCACCAATACCCGACAACTGAAAACCCAAAGTGGCTATGGGCCGACAGGAACCAACCTGATACCGGTGCTGATCGCCGGTGAGGGGATTCCAGAAAACATGCAAAAGAGCGGCAGCACTGTTTCGAACCTTTGGGGTGGTGCTGTGACGAACGTGTCTACTGGATCGGGCTACAACATGACATACGCGGGGGTGCCGGATTCGAACTGCATTTTCCTTGCGACCAAATCTGCCAACAGCAACTCCCTGACCATCCGTATCAATGGCGGAACGGCAATCACCGGTGAAGTCACCTCCATCGCAGCGACGAGCGCCTGCACGTCCGGAACCAACACATTGTCCTGGTCTGGTCGCTAATGACCGGTCTGCAAAGCGTCATTTCGACGAGCGACTGGCTTGATCTGTACGTCAGTAACAGCTTTGCAGACGTAACCGACCTCGCGGGAGCTGCAAACTCCCGCGTGCCGGTTCCGGAAAGCTGGAAAAGCGACGTCCAGGAAATCCTGTTGCTTTGCCAGAAAGGTCAGCAGGACGCGGGTGCCCCGGAGTTTTCGATTCTGCATGGAAAGGACGTGTATCGAGTTACGCACCTGGACAGCACGGAGCCAGGTGGAACTTACGTCTTGCGCCGTTCCAAGGCGCAAATCAGAAACTATCGGGGCTTGGGCATACCGACCTACTACGCCGAGGCAATGCTTGATCCCAAGGCGACCGGGCTGATGCTGATTTGTGGCGGGTTCGGTGTTGGTAAGACCTCTACCGGGGCTTCTTGGGTGGTCGAGCGGCACAAGCTGCATGGTGGCGTGTCACTGGCAATCGAAGACCCCATCGAAACCGCCATTGATGGACTGCATGGCAACGGTCGCTGCATTGCGATCAACGCTTCGCGTCACAAGGGTGGTTATCGCGAACATCTGATCCGTGGATTGCGTTCTGGAGTCGATTTCATCTTCCTAGGCGAGATCCGCGACTCCGATACCGCTTACGAGGCGCTGAAAGCCAGCTCCAACGGCGAGTTGATCGCGGCAACCCTGCATGCCGCCAGTATTCCAGTGGCTTTGGAGCGTTTGATATTCCTCGCGGAACAGCACACCACCTCGGGGGCAAAGCTGCTTGCCGAAAGCCTCTTAGGCGTGTCGTGGCAGGACTTGACCGTCACGAAGGGCCAAGGGGGGCAGGATTTCAAACGGCTGTCTATCGAGACTTTGTTGGTAGGTGGGGAGAGCGCTGCCGGCGTCAGAGAAAAAATTCGTAGCGGACAGATCACCGCAATTGCACAAGAGGTCGAGCAGCAAGCAGCCCGGGCGATGTGGGGAGCCAATAAACCAACATAGAGGGATCATTGTGAAACAACGCCGTAGCAATTTCAGAGGCAAGCAGAAGGGATTTACAGCGCTAGAAACGATGATCGTCCTGATGATCGTGACGATCGCGAGCGCTGGTGGAATAGCGGTCTACAGCCGCTACATCGACCGGCAAACCAACCTAGTCACCGCGGATCAAATGGATAGCGTTTCCGATGCCGCCGCTGGCTACATCAAAGACAACTACGCGGCGGTCGCCGCTTCTGCGACATCTACGGCGCCGGCAGTGATTACAACGGCGATGCTCCGGACTACCGGGTACCTGCAAGCGGGGTTCGCTGACAAGAACGCTTACGGCCAGGACTACCGGGTGCTTGTGCTTCAACCCACTCCGAATAAGCTCCAGTCGCTGATCGTTACGGTGAACGGGGACACGATCAAAGAACTGCATTTGATCGAAATCGCGAAGCAGCAGGGGGGCAAGGGTGGTTATGTGCCATTGTCGAACACAGGGATTGCGCTCGGGAGTTTCGGCGGATGGCAAACCCCGTTGGCACCCTATGGCGTTTCACCTGGTGCGGGGCATTTGGCAACCGCCCTGTTTTTCGAAGACGGCGCTCTGGTGAATGACTACCTTTATCGTCACGCAGTGCCAGGCCAACCCGAGCTTCAAAAGATGCACGCAGCGATCGACATGAACGCTAACAACCTGAACAACGCCGGAGCGGTCAACGCAGCTTCCGCAAACATCAGTGGCAATACCGTAACGGCTGGTGAAACCTACACCGGCGGGTGGTTCAGATCTACCGGAGACACCGGCTGGTACAACGAAAAGCATCAAGGCGGCTGGTACATGAGCGATCCGGCCTGGGTGCGATCTTATGCGGACAAGAATGTTTATACCGGTGGCGAAATGCGAGCCGGTAAATTGACGTCCACTGGCCGAACGGAAGTCGGGGAATTTCTCCAGCTCAACACGATTTCCTCAGCCGGAACGAATTGCAGTCCGATTGGGATGATAAGTCGCGACGCAGTCGGAATGCCGCTTACTTGCCAAGCAGGTAAGTGGCGAACGATCGGAATCATGAATGTTCAACGCGTTTCTCGATATGAAATTATCGACGGCTTGCCAGTTCCAAGGTTAGTTGAGTTTGCCGTCGCCTGTCCTGTGGGCAAAAAAGTTGTCAGCGGCGGTTGTAACTTCAACGGTTATTCGAGAGAGGTTAACCTGGACGATTCATCCCCGACTCCGGACGCTGCCGGGTGGAATTGCTCAGTCAGAGTAACGTCGATTGACCAACCCGATCCGTGGACAGGTGTTGAAGCGTCGGCGATCTGCGCCAATTACGGTGATTAGACAAACCTAAATCGCTGCGACCTGTTGTTGCAATATGAAATATCTAAACCAAACACTTCAATAACTCTTGGGTGCTGTCATGCCTCTTTTGTATCTTTTGCTCGCCCTTATGTTTTCACTTAGCGTCATGTCTCAAGTTGAGAAAACATCAAAGAACAGAGGCATGGCAGTAGCGGAAGTTAAGGCAGTGTCCGTAAGTATGCTGATTTACCGCAATCTTGTTGCCACCTACGCGTCAGCAAATCCCGCACAAACTGGCAGCGTGAGTGATGCTTCGTTAAGTATGCCGAATTGGTACGTGAAGAATCCGGGCCTTGGGAACTTTATAAGCCCGAGTGGAAGTTATGTGTACTACACACAGCAGCTACCGGGACTAGTCGGTGAACTTGCTAAGAAAACTGAATCAACAAACGTCGGTGTTAATCAAAATGGGGTTTTGATAGCGCCGAATAAGGTCAACCCGGGAATCGTGCTGCCAGCTCAGATCCCCAATGGATCGGTGGTACTGGTGCAATGAAGAAGATTCTCTTCGCTCTTTCATTCTTGTCGGCGGCATACGTGCAGGCTGAAACGCCTCCACCTGCTTATCAGCGGGCAGCACAGGCTCAGGACGTCCCCCCAGAGGTGCTTTGGACGATTGCCAAAATCGAAAGCAATTACAAAATCAAGATTGGTTATTACCCTTGGCCTTGGACGCTGAATATCAAGGGCGAAGGTAGGTACTTCGCTACTCGCGCTGAAGCCTGTAACGCAGCTTTGGAGGGTTTGCAGAGGTACGGTAAGTACGGAGTTGACATCGGACTTACCCAGCAGAACTGGGGGTGGGTGGGTTCACAGCATTACGCTCACCCTTGTGACTCCCTGGCGCCTAGCGACAATTTGAACACTGCCGCTATCGAACTGCGTAAGTGCTACGAGCGGGAAAAAAATTGGGTGTGGGCTGCTGGATGTTATCACCGACCGGCTGGTGGTGAACCAGCTCGGATTTACAGAGAAAAATTCAGCAAGAAGTACAACCAACGATAACCAATTTATTTCGCTCTTCGGAATCTTGTTCAGATTATCCGGTGGGTTGAGTGCGCATTTATTTAAGAGAAAATCATTATGAAATTCCGTCTGAGTAAACAAAAAGTTATCGAGCAGGAACAAGAGCTAGCCGCCGGTCTGGTGTTGGATCCTGAGCTTGCGCGGAACATTTCTTTGGCACAAGCCGCATACACCAACGCGGCTAAATGGTTTGAGGCAAACATAGCTGCTGAGTACCAGAGAAAGGCCAAAAGCGCAAAACTGCTCTCCTACTTTTTCGGCATGCTGGCATTTATGGCTATCGGCGCTGTGATGATGCTTACTCCGCTGAAAACGGTGGAACCGTATGTTGTTCGTGTTGATAACGCGACCGGCGCTACCGATATCGTCAGACCGGGCGGCCAGGCAAAGACCCAAAAACAAGTTGATGACGAATACTACCTTTCGAATTACGTCCGTTTCCGAGAGGGTTACAACTTTGCGGACAGTGACGCTATGTACGCAGCGGTTGAGTTGATGTCG
>NZ_JBRFIX010000018.1:0-58644 GCF_053456425.1 Pseudomonas sp. LF020 | reverse complement strand
GAAAACACAGGCATTGGTAGCTCTTGCTCGCAAGCTCTGCCGAGTGGCATTCGCCCTGATGAAGAATCAGGGCGAATACCGATCAGTTTGAGATTCTAGGGTTGCTGAGCAACATAGAATCTCCCACGAGGGCTAATGGATGATCCAGCTCAGCAACCACAACCCCAGCAGCAGCCAGATGATCCCGGCAATGATCGATGCATTCATGAACGCGCGAATCGCCGACCACAACAGCATCAAACCGACGATCAGCGCGAGGATGCTGATGATCGAGGTGTCCATGCCCAGCGTCTTCGCCAGGCCATCGACAAAGTTGCCACCAGCGTTGCTGAGAATGTTGAACAGGCCGCTGAGCCCATCGACGATGAAACGGATGATCGAACCCAGAGCCTGGCCGAGCCATTCGAAAAAGCTTTCTACCTGCATGTGTTCATCCTGATGAAAGAGCTGAGCCTTGGGCCACAACGCGGGTGGCCGAGTTCCCTGTCAGGAGTATGGCCCAATGCTGCGCCGAACGGAAAATCTGTAGGAGCTGCCGCAGGCTGCGATCTTTTGCTGTTGATTTTCAAAGGCAAGGTCAAAAGATCGCAGCCCGCGGCAGCGCCTACATGGGCCTTGCCTTCAACGCGTAACCCCCCGAAGCTATACGCCTTCAGGAGAGCCCGATGAACCTTGTTGAACTGACCGAACGCCTGCACGCCATTCGCGACCGCAATGACTGGCGGCAATTTCACAGCCCGAAAAACCTCGCCATGGCCGCCAGCGTGGAAATGTCCGAGCTGGTGGAGATCTTCCAGTGGCTGACCGAAGACCAGTCGCGCCAGTTGCCGGCGGACAAACTGGCGCATGCCGGGCAGGAAGTTGGCGATATCGTCCTGTATCTGTTGCTGCTGTGCAGCGAGTTGGGGCTGGACATGAATGAAGTGGTGCGCAGCAAGCTCGCCGACAGCGAACGGCGGTTCAGCTGATGAGCGACCGGCATTTCGATCAGTTGGCGACCCGGTTCGCCGAAAAAATCTACGGCGGCGCCAAAGGTGCGATTCGCCTCGCGGTGCTGCAGGCCGACCTTGCCGAAGCGCTGCCGGATCGGCCATTGCGCATTCTGGACATTGGCGGTGGTCTGGGCCACATGTCGCTGTGGCTGGCCGAACGCGGCCATGAAGTGACCTTCACCGAGCCGGCCGAACCGATGCTCGAAGGTGCCCGCCAGCGCTTCGCCGAAGCCGGGCAGAGCGCGACGTTCATTCAGGCGCCGTGGCAGGAGCTGCTCGGTCAGCTCACTGAACCGTACGATCTGGTGATCTGCCACGCCGTGCTCGAGTGGCTGGCCGAACCCCATGCGATCCTGCCGGTGTTGCATCAGTTGACCAAACCCGGTGGCTGGCTGTCGCTGGCGTTCTACAACCGTGATGCGCTGATCTATCGCAACCTGCTCAAGGGCCATTTCAAGAAAATGCGCAAAAACACCATGGCCGGTGAAAAGCAGAGCCTGACCCCGCAGCAACCGCTCGATCCGCGGGAATTGGCAACGCAACTCGAAGGGTTGTGGCAGGTCGAAACCCAGAGCGGGATCCGGGTTTTCCACGACTACATGCCGGTGGAATTCCAGGCCCGCGCCGAACTCGTGGATTTGCTGGAGATGGAGCTCGCTCACCGTCGCCACCCAAGCTTCGCCGGGCTTGGGCGTTACTTGCACTGGATCTGCCGGCCGATCTGATCGGAGCACCCCATGAAAGCTCAATCCGGTTTATTGCTGATCTGTCTGGGGTTGGCCGCCTGCCAAGGCAGCAACCCGTATGTCGCGCAGTCGCGGCCGTTGCCGCCGGCGCCGCCGCAAGCGGCCAACACCTTTGATCGCAGCGCCTACCCGGCGCCGACACGCGATTACGGGCGCTATCGCAGTTGGGCCTGGCTCAACGGGCAGTTACCGCCGGGCACGGCCTGGGCCGATTCGGCGCAGGTGGCCGAAGCGGTGAGCAATGCGCTGGATCAGCGTGGGTTGCGCCCGTTGCACGACAATCGTCCGGCCGATTTGCTGGTCAGCGCCAATCTGCGTCTGGAAACCCGTTTGCGTCAGGTGCAGGACGACTATGGCTACTACGGCGGATACGGTGGCTATGATCGTTATGGTCGCGGTTACGGCATGTACAACACCGTGCCGATTGTTCGCACCTACCAGGAGCAGGTCGTGGTGGTGCAGGTCAATCTGTTCGACGCCGGCACCGGGCAACCGGTGTGGAGCGCCAGCGCCGAAACCGCCAATCAGGGTAGCCAGCTCGTGCGCACCGACGCCATTCGCGAGGCTCTGGAAAAAGCCCTGTCGGCCTATCCGCCGAGCTAGACTTCATGTGAGAACGTTTCGCAGGTTCAGGCCTTCAACCGGAGAAAATCCATGTTCCGCCGTCTCGCTTTATTGACCATGGCCGCGCTGCTCAGCGCCTGCGCCGCCAACCAGGTCAACCATGATTTCGACGCCAGCCGCGACTTTGCCGCCTATCGCAGCTGGAGCTGGAAAGAACCCGCGCTGCAATACCGCCCGGATGATCCACGGATCAAGAGCGACCTGACCGAGCAACGCATCCGCCAGGCCGTCAGCGATCAACTTGACCAGCGTGGTTTGCGCCCAGCCGCTGCCGGGGCCAAGGGTGACCTGAGCGTGCAGACCTATCTGATCGTCGAGGATCGCCAGCAGCAAGTGACCACCAACTACGGCGGCGGCTGGGGTGGCCCGTGGAACGGTTACTGGGGCGCGCCGATGTACAACGAAACCCGCAACATCACCTACAAGGTGGCAACGATCCAGATCGACCTGCTCGACGGCAAGGACGGCAAACTGGTGTGGCGCGGCAGCGATGAGCAGATGCTCAGCAGCACGCCCAATCCACAGGATCGCAGCAACGCGGTGCGCGAAACCGTCAGCCGGATATTGGCCAACTATCCACCACGCTAGTCCGCTGTAAAAAACGGGAGCCCAAGAGGCTCCCATTTTTTGCCCACCACAAATCCCCCTGTGGGAGCGAGCTTGCTCGCGAAGACGGCGTGCCAGCCACATCCATGTTGAATGGCACAGCGCATTCGCGAGCAAGCGAGGTCTGCAGGGTTTTGTGCGGCACCAAATGGCGCGTTGCCACTAGCGCCGTCTACACTCAAATCCACCATCGGAGGTAGCGCTCGGCAACGCGCCGGCAAAGGAGTGCGCCATGTCGCCTCGTACGCAGTTCAACGGTCCGGCCCGGCAACGCGGGGCGATCGGGTTGATGGCGGCTGCCACCCTCAGTCTGGCGCTGGTGTTGATGTTGCTGGTGGTCGACACCGGTCGGCTGTACATGGAGCAGCGCAAATTGCAGCGAGTGGTCGACAGCGCGGCGCTGGAAGCGGTCAGTCGCGGCGGCAATTGTCAGTCCGGTCTGAGCGCGGCCACGTATGCCGGGCAAAGCGCGGTGCGCAATGGCTACATCGTCGATAGCAACAACACCCTCGCGACGACCTGCGGCAGTGTGCAGACCGCCGCCAGCGGCCTGCGTGCGTTTACCGTCGATGCAACCCAGTCGAGCGCGATCAAAGTGGTCGCCAGCCGCACGGTCATCACCAGTTTTGCCGGCGGCGTGCAGGCCTTGTTCAGCGGCTCGGCGGTCAGCCTGAACACCACGCTCAATGCCTCAGCCGTCGCCGCGCAACCGATACCAACGGTGGCGCAACTGAACATCCGCAGCACCCTGGCGAGCATCAACACCGCCCAGTCGAACATTCTCAATCCGCTGTTTTCCGGACTGCTCGGCGGCAACGTCAACCTCACGGCTCTGGGTTGGGATGGCCTGCTCAATACCGACATCAACCTGCTCAGCTACCTCAATCAACTGGCGATCAACCTCAACGTCGCCGCCGGCAACTACACGCAACTGCTCAACACTCAGGCCACGGTCACCCAGCTGATTCAGGCGGCGGCCACGGTGGTCCAGCTCAATGGTGCGACCGCTACGGTGATCACTGCGCTGGGTCAGCTGCAGGTGGCGGCGATCAATGCCGCACCGGTCAAACTCGGCGACATCCTGCAGTTGCAGACCGGCACCACCGCCGCCGGGCTGGATGCCAACCTGCAACTGCTGCAACTGATTCAGGGCGTGGTGCAACTGGCCAACAGCAAAAGCGCGGTGGCCGCGACCTTGCCGATCAGCGTGCTGGGGCTGGCGAATGTCACGGTGCGGGTCAAGGTGATCGAGCCACCGCAGTTCTCGGCGATTGGCGACCCGGCGCGGGCCAAGGCCAATCCGTTGGGGGCGGACCGGATTTATGTGCGCACGGCGCAGATTCGCACGATGCTCTCGGTGGATCTGCCGGTATTGAGCGGGGTGGCCGGGCTGACCAATGCGGTGCTGGGGCTGGTGGGTGGGCTGACCTCGACACTCAATGCGGTGCTCGGTCTGAATCTGGTGGCAGTGCTGAACTCGGTGGTATGTCTTGGCTGCCAGCAACTGGATCCACTGCTTTTGCCGTCGCCGAGAATCGATATCAGCCTGGATGCCGGTGGTGCCAAAAGTTATGTTACCGATTACAGCTGCCCGACCGGATCCACCGGTACCAAGAGCCTGACCGCACATACCGTTACCTCTATTGCCGACCTCAAACTCGGCAAGATCGATCCCACTAATGCGTTCTCATCCTCAGCCGAGCCGACGGTCACGCCATTGCCGCTGATCGACCTGGGCATCGCGACGTGTTACAGGGTCGCCGGGCTCGGCAGTTGCGACCCCAATTCGCATATTCAATACGGGGCGGGCGGGATCGCGATCATGCTGGATACCCCCGTCGCGCAAAACTCGCAGGACTTGCTGTTTTCCAGCGGTACGCCATTCGCGACACCCGCCAACCTGAAACTGCCGCCAAGCGTGCAATCAGCTGCGCCGACCTCCAATATCGTCGGCAGCCTGAGCAACACGTTGGCGGGGATCAATTTGATCGTATACAGACCGCAAGGCAGTAATCCACTGGGCGCAATCGTGACTGGCGTCGCCTCATTGATCAGTGACGTCACCAATCATCTGCTGCCTGTGGTGACCAACCTGGTCAGCCCGTTGCTCGATCCATTGCTCAACAATCTGCTTAAAAGCCTGGGCATCAACCTGATGGACGTCGACGTCGGCGCCAACATGACCTGTGGCCAGACCGGCAAGGCCTATCTGGTGATCTAGGGGGCCGGGGCAATCGGCAACTCGATGCAGAAACGTGCGCCCTCCAGCGAGTTGCGCACGCTCAATTGCCCGCCCATGTTTTCGATGATGCCGTAGCTCACCGACAGCCCCAGCCCGGTGCCGACGCCCACCGGTTTGGTGGTGAAGAACGGTTCGAAAATCCGCTCCAGCAAACGCGGCTCGATGCCGCCGCCGTTGTCCTCGACCCACAGCCGAACCTTGTGCTCGTCGCGCTCGGCATAAATCGAGATCCATGGCTTGAACGATGAGTCTTTCTCGCGTTTGCCGAGCAGCGCATCGCGGGCGTTAACCATCAAATTGATCAGCACCTGTTCCAGCTGATCGACATAACCGCGCACCTGCACGCTGAAAGCGGTTTCGCTGATGCGCAGATCGACACCTTTGCCGCGCATGCCTTCGGCGAGCAACGACAGCGTGCCTTCGATAGCCGAGGCCGGGTTGAACAGTTGCTGTTCGATCTCCGAGCGGCGGCCGAACACGCGCATGTGATCGACCACTTTCGCCGCGCGCTGCACCTGGGCATCGATGCGGTTGAGCTTGTCGGTGAGGTAATCGATCTGCACATCGCCGTTGCCCAGACGCTTGAGCACGTTGACGATGGCCATGCGCATCACGTTCAGCGGCTGGTTGATTTCATGAGCCAGACCGGTGGCCATTTCGCCGAGGGTGGCCATTTTCGCGCTTTGCGTGAGTTGCTGCTGCGAGCGCCGTACCTCGGTGTTGTCGCGGCCCACGGCCTGCACTTCAATCAAGCGTCCGTGTTCATCGAACACCCCGCGGTCGGACCACACCCACCACGCATGCTCGCGCCCAGGTAATTGCAGGCTGATTTCGGCGGTGCTCACCGGCAGCTCCGGGGTCAGCAGTGTCAGACGCTGGAGGAAGGCGGCGCGTTGTTCGTCGGACATCCAGCTGCCCAGATCGACCCCCGGCAATTGCTCCGGCGTGCATTCCAGATAAGTCGCCAGCGGCCGGTTGCCGAAGGTCAGGGTCAGGTCCGGGCGGTAACGGCAGATCATCGCCGGCGAGTCTTCCACCAGAATTCGATAGCGCTCCTCGCTGTGCCTGACCTGCTCGGCGGCGAGGGTCGCTTCGGTGACATCCAGCCACAGGCCGACGGCTTCGACCGGCAGGCCAAGGTCGTTGCGCAGCAGCCTGGCTTCGTCGAGCAGCCAGTGGTATTCACCGCGCGCGTCGCGCAAGCGATAACGCGCGCGGACCGAGCCTTCGCGCAACAGCTGGCGGGTGCGGGCGAAATACAGTTCGCGGTCCTCGGGGTGAATCAGTGGCACCCAGTCGGCGGCGCAGCCCTCGGCCGGCGTCCAGCCCAGCAGCGGCTGCAGGCTGGCGCTGAAAAAGTCAGGAAGCAGCGCACCCTCGACGTAGCGCTGCACATAAATCACTGCCGGCGAACTGGCGATCAGATTATCCAGCCGCGCATGGGCGGCTTCGGCGCGCTGCTGCTGGTTGCGCATGTCGCTGATGTTTAGCATGAACCCCACCAGCCGCCGCTGTTCACCGCTGCCGGCGACCTGGCCCTGCACGCGGTACCACAGCGGTGTCTGTGCGGGGCTGGAATTGTGCAGACGAACGTTAAGGGTCAGCGCTTCGCCATGCAGTTGCAGGGCGTGCAGGCGGCTGCGCAGTTCTTCGCGATCGGCCGGATGAATCAGTGCCAGCCAGTCTTGCACGGGCATGCGCGCACTGTCCGCAGGCAACACGTCGAGCAGCGACGGGGACAGCAACATCTCGTTGCCGAGCATCTCCCACCAACCGGTGCCGAGCAGGGTCTGCAGCGATTCGAGGCGTTCGCTGTATTGATGATGTTGCTGTTCTCGCAGGCGGCTGAGCAACGGGCCGGCGAGGGCGCTGGTCAGGGCCATCCAGTCGCGGTCGTTCAGGTGCGGGGCGGCAACGTCCACGGTGTAGAAGCCGCAGAGCAGCCACGCGACCACCCCACGATCGTCGCTGTAGGGCACGGCGAACCCGTTGGCGTTGCCGAACGTGGCCTCCACCCGCGCGTGTTCGTACCAACCATGATGGGTGCCGAGGCGTTGCGGCGCGCTGCCGTTGAGGCTGTCGAGCGGCGTGCCCAGACGCTGGCCGTCCTGCCACAGCAGCGGCGCGTCGTGGGCGCGATATTGCTCGTAGATCTGCCAGCCCTGCTCCTGTTCGTCGAGCAGGGCGAGAGCCAGACACGGGATATGCCAGCGCTGGGCGATGGCCTGTAATTGCTCGCTGAGCACCATCGGCAGACGCGTCAGGCTGCAAACGCGCAGGTGCTCGCTGATCTGCCCGGCAAGTGCCTGGCAGGCTTCGCGGTGGCGCGACTGCTGGCGCTCCAGCAGCAGGTCGCCGATGTCCATCAGTTGCAGCATCCAGCCCTCGGCCGAAGGCTGCAGCCAACCGCGCAGGTGCAGGGTCTGATCGCTGAGACCGGGGAAATCCAGGTCGAGCATTTGCCCCTGCCAGTCTTGCGGGCGGCCTTCAATCGCCAACGTACTGTGCGCGAGTAAATAAGCCGACAACGGCAGCGGCGAGTCGTGAGGCGGCTGTTGCGCCAACAGATGACGCAACGGCCCGGCCATCTGCAATACGCCGCCGTCGTGGTCCAGTTGCAGGTGCAGGCCCAGCGGCGGTGCGCCGAGATGATCGGGCAGTTCGTTGGCCGGCGGTGGCGCGCGCTTGAGCAGGCGCCCGAACAGATTGTCGCCGGCGGTCAAAATTTCAGGCTCGACGCGGCGGAGAGGGTGGCGGGCAGGCTCGGCACTGCACCCACGCCCGGCAGCACCAGAAACGGAATGACCTGATTGAGCTTGCTGGTGGGGTAATCGACCCTGACCGTCAGCGTCCCTTGAGTGGCGTCATACACCGCCGAGGTGTCGACGCCGACCACCAGGTTCAGCGCCGATGGCACCCACTGCAACTGCTGGGTCAGCGCGGTATTGGCAGTGCTCACCACCACGGAGGCGTAACCGGGGGTATTGGGGTCGACCGCGACGCTGCGGCGCACCGCTTCGGACGTCGCCTCGTTGAAAGTCTGCATCAATACAAACGGCAGGCTGTAGCTGACCAGCGCGTAGAACACGGCGAAAAAAATCACGAATACCAAGGCGAATTCGATCGCCACTGCGCCTGCCTGTGATTTTGCGAAGCCGGTTTTCATGACTGCGTCTACCCTGACGTTCACTGCGTAGTATCAGCATAGAATCATTCAGCAAAATCGGACGGATTTAACCGGATGCAGAGTTTAGTTCTCCTGATCTGGCTGGCCCTGTGCGCCGCCCAGGATGCCCGGCAACGGCGCATCTCTAATGTGCTGACGTTCGGTGCAGGAGCGCTGGCGCTGATCCATCTGTTGGCGACTGGCACCACCTGGCTCGGTGCCGATGCGCAGCAGGGACTTTGGGCGGGCGTGATTGCTCTGGTGTTGACCTTGCCGGGGTATTTCATGGGCCGGATGGGCGCAGGCGATGTGAAATTAATGACAGCCATGGGCCTTGCGACGAACGGTTTATTCATTCTTTGTGCGTTTATCGGCGCGGGTATCGCCAGTCTGCTCTGGCTACTGATCGCGCCAAGAGTCTGGCTTCATATGAGTCAACGACTTAGAGAACATCTTCGATATATGGAGCCGGGAGCGTCAAAGAAGCTGCCATTTGCACCGTTCGTGCTGCTGGGGGTACTGGCTTCGATTCATTGGATCCATTAGTCGCCAGGTGCCACTAGTTCTATGTACATAGTCGGAAAGTGCGTCTACTTTCAAATGAAGTGGTTACATCGCCAAAGTGCAGAAAAAGTCAGCTTTGGCCCGAGCAATGGAGTGGTTCGTGAACAAGCTTACGTCGGCGGTAAAAGTGCTCGTGGTCGATGATCAACCGTTGATTGTCGAAGAGTTGTGCGAGTTTCTCGAAAGCAGCGGTTACCGCTGTGTGCCGTGTGAATCCAGCACGCAGGCGATCGAACGGTTCAGCGAAGACGTGGAAATCGGCCTGGTGCTGAGCGATCTGCACATGCCGGACATGGACGGTATTCAACTGGTGCAGGAGCTGCAACGCATCAGTGGCAAACACCGGGTGTTCGAGGCGATCATGCTCACCGGGCGCGCCGACAAACAGGACGTGATCAAGGCGCTGCGCGCCGGGATTGCCGACTACTACCAGAAGCCGATCCAGCTGGATGAACTGCTCGAAGGCGTGAAGCGTCAGGAAGCAGCCCTGCAAGAGCGGCACAAGAATGTCCAGTTGGGACACCTGAACCAGAAGCTGCAGTTTCTCTCGGAATCCATCGACGATCTCTACCAGGACCTGGATAAGGTCCGGCGCAATCCGGCGGCGGTGGTCAAAGACATGCTCGGCGGCGACGGCGCCGAAGCCGAGCAGGAGATTCCGGCGATCTTCAATCAGCTGTCGCCGCGGCAACTGGATGTGGCGCGGCTGGTGGGCAAAGGGCAGACCAACTATCAGATCGCCTGCGAGTTGGGCATCACCGAAAACACCGTGAAATTGTATGTCTCGCAGGTCTTGCGCCTGACCCATATGCACAACCGCACCCAGTTGGCATTGGCGCTATCACCCAGTGCTTCGGCCGCCCGTCAGCGTGTGACAGCACACTGATCACGATTGCCTGTTCCTCGCGGGCAGGCAGTCAATTCTTCCAAAAAACCCCTGAGTGAATTACCCGGCCTGCGTCTTCGGTTTGGGGAACAGATTGTCCAGGGTTTCCAGCAGGCGCACGTGGTAGATCGGCTTGCGAAACAGGTCCAGCACCTGCAGGCGCAGCATGTCGCTGACGTCTTCCATGTCGGCATGTCCGGAGGTCACGATCACCGGCAGATGCTGGCGTGAGGTGTGTTCGCGCAGGCGTTTGATCAGCGACATGCCGGACTCCTCTGGCATGCGCAGATCGGTGATCACCAAGGCAATATCCGGAAAGCGGGTGAGGTGATGCAGGGCGAGTTTCACCGACGTCGCGGTGTGGCAGACAAAGCCCTCGCCCTCCAGTAGCTCGGCCAACTCAAGCAACGCGTCCTCTTCATCGTCAACCAGAAGCAACTGTTGGCGGGGGAGTGAGGAAGCAGTCATGGGCAGTCCCTGAAAAGCTGAAAGTGAGATCGAGTGTAGCGCGACATTCGCCGGACGCGACTCACATCAGGGGGTTTGCACCGGAGCGGTTTGTGCAGTGCCGCCGAGGGATACCAGGACGTTGTTGAAAATCGCAAAGATTTTCGCGCCCAGCGGTGTGATGAACACCACCACCACGACCGCCACCATAGCCACGACAATCGCGTACTCGATGGCTGAAGCGGCTTCCGTGCTGGCCAGAAAGGACCTCAGGCGCAATATCAGGTATTCAAGGATCATTGAAATTCTCCTCATGACAGCGGGAGATCGGACCTGTGAAATCCGATGATTGCCAGTGCCGGAGCGTTACTGTTTTCAGCAGGGGGCCAAGGCACTGGCAGAAGGGAAAGGATTTTGATTAAGGCGCGACTCTGCTCTGTGCCGTGCCACCGAGCTTGGTCAGCACCAGGTTGAAAATGGCCAGCACCTTGTCGCCGATGGGCGTCACAAACACCACAACCACGACAGCCACCATTGCCACCACAATCGCGTATTCGATGGCAGACGCGCCTTCTTCACTTCTGCACAGCAGCCTGGCCCTGGCCAGTAGATAGTCGATGATCATCCGAAACATACGTCCACTCCTTTGCGCCTCTGGCGCCGATCCAACGCTACAGCGGCATGCTTTCACCGTGCTATCAGAGCATTGTCAACAAACCCCCGCTCAACAACTGTAAGAACGGATTAATCACAAAGGATTAACCAGAACGTTAGTCGAGCCAAACCCTACAGTTAATTGGCCAAGGCTCATACTTTAGTGGGTTATTTTCCTGTCAGTAATGGCGTTTTTGCTCGGATCAGCTAGCGTGGAAATAGCGAAATCGTTGCATGTTCATAGCTGCCTGATCGCGAAAAATTCTCTCGACAGGAAGTACAGGCTGTCGGTGCAGCAGGAAAGGGAGAGCCGTCATGAACAGTCGCGTCACCATGGGTCTTGCAGCAGTGCTGCTGTTGGGAGCAATCGTCGTCGGTTACTGGGGCCTGGTCCTCAGTCGGCAACCGGCTCCCGTTGCTCAGGCGCCTGCCGCGTCAGCAGTCGTGGTGGAAAAAACCGTCGCCGCCGCCGAAGATCAAACCCGCCAGCCAGTGGTCGTGTTGTTGCACGATGTCCCGCCGTTCACGCCGCTCACGGCTGCCGATGTGGCAGTGGAAAAATTGCGCAGTGCGCCAGCCGGCAGCCTCGCCAGCGTTGATCAGGCAATCGGTCGCACGCCGTGGCGGCACCTGAGCGCTGGCACCTGGCTCAACGATGAAAGCTTTCAGGCCGGTGGCTCACTGGCGCGGATGATTCACAGTGATGAGCGCGCGCTGACCGTGGCCGTGGACGAAGTGATCGGCGCCGCCGGACAACTGATCCCCGGTGACTACGTCGATGTGCTGCTCTACCTGCGTCAGGACGCGAGCAATCTGCAGCAGTCGGCGCAGATCGTCGTACCGGCGATGCGCGTGCTCGGTGTTGGTGAGCAATACGGCCTGACCAACGATGGGCAACCCGCCAACCCAGCCTTGAGCGCCGACGAAAAACTCAAACAGGATCAACGCCGGATTGCTGCGCGCACCGTGGTGCTGGCGGTGCCCGAACAATTGCTCAGCCGGATGATGCTCGCCACTCAGGTCGGCACGTTGCGCCTGGCCGTGCGCAGCAGCGAAGAACAGCGTCTGGCCAGGTACTGGGCCGGTGAAACCCAGTCACCGGCGCACGTGGATAACGCCAACAGCCAGCTCTTCCAGTTCACCCAACTGGCCCTCGGTGCCGCGCCGAAAGCGCCGGCCGCTGGCGGCCATGGCGGTGCGCGGCCGATGGAAGTGATCCGCGGCAATCAGCTTTCCCAACAAGCCCCATGACTGAGCAAGGATCCACGTGCATGCAGAGTCGATTCAGGCCGCTATTAACACCTTTAGTCCGGGCCTTGATACTGATGGGACTGTCGATGAACGCCGCCATCGCGGCCACCGGCAATTGCTCGGCACTCGGCCGTATGCCGCCGGTGATCGAGATCGGCGAAGGCTTCCAGCAGGACATCCAGTCGCCGGTGGCGATCACCCGCGTGGCCATCGGCGACCCGAAAATCGCCGACGTGCACGACACCGGCAGCGCCTCGTTTCTACTCACCGGGGTGGCTCCCGGCGCCACCAGCCTGATGGTCTGGACGTCGTGCTCCAGCGAACCCCGCCAGAGCATGGTGTTCGTCAAGGGCAGTGCCACCGCCGCACTGACCAGCGCCAGCAGAATGCCTTCCGACGATCCGACACTGCCCTCGCAAGTGCAGACCGACATTCGTTTCGTCGAAGTCAGCCGCACCAAACTCAAGGAAGCCACCGCTTCGCTGATCGGCACCCGGGGCAATTTCCTGTTTGGTTCGCCCGGTACGTTGCCACCCATCGACGGCGTGCCGACGCCGAGACTGCCGGTGGATAACGGCTTGTTCAACTTTTCGTGGATCGGTGGCAAGACCATGGCGATCATCAACGCCCTGGAAACCAGCGGTTTCGCCTACACCCTTGCGCGCCCCAGCCTGGTGGCGCTGAGCGGGCAGAGCGCAAGCTTTCTGGCCGGTGGTGAAATCCCGATTCCGGTGCCTAGCGCCGGCAGCGACAACGTGTCGATCGAATACAAGGAGTTCGGTATCCGCCTGACCCTGACGCCGACTGTCATCAGCCACGACCGCATCGCGCTGAAAGTCGCACCGGAAGTCAGCGAACTGGATCTGAGTAACGCCGTGCAAATCGCCGGCACTACCGTGCCGGCCCTGACCATCCGCCGCACCGACACCAGCGTTTCGCTGGCCGACGGCGAAAGCTTCGTGATCAGCGGCCTGATCAGCACCACCAACACCTCGCAGGTGAACAAGTTTCCGGGGCTGGGCGATATCCCGGTGCTCGGCGCCTTCTTCAAAGGCTCGCAGATCAAGCGCGAAGAGCGTGAACTGCTGATGATTGTCACCCCGCACCTGGTGCAGCCACTGGCGGCGGACGCGCAACTGCCGTCGTTGCCGGGGGAAAAACTGCGCAACTACGACCCGAATTTCTACCGCATGTTCTTCCTCGAAAACGGCAACTTCGACAAACGCAGTGGGCTGTCCCAATGAACCAGAACCTGAGCCAGACCTTTCTGGCGATCACCCGTAACAACACCGATCTGGAGTGGCTGCAAGGCGCACTCGCGCCGCTGGGCCAGGTGGTGAGCGCCGGAGCCGGGGGCCTGGACGAATTGCTGGCGCTGGTCGACGTCACCTTCGCCAGCCTGGTGTTCGTCGGCCTCGATCGCGAGCATGTGGTCGCGCAGAGTGCGTTGATCGAAGGCGCGCTGGAAGCCAAACCGATGCTCGCCATCGTTGCGCTCGGCGATGGCATGGACAACCAACTGGTGCTCAATGCCATGCGTGCCGGCGCCCGGGATTTCGTCGCCTACGGTTCGCGCGCCAGTGAAGTCGCCGGGCTGGTGCGGCGCTTGAACAAGCGCCTGCCACCGGTGGCGGCCAACACGCAGCTTGGCGGCCTTACGGTGTTGTACGGCACGCAGAGCTATTCGGATGGCGCGCTGCTGGCCAACCATATGGCGCAAGTAGTGCAGAAGAGTGGACAGCAGACCTTGCTGCTGGATCTGGGCCTGCCGCGCGGTGACAGCCTGGCGCTGCTCGGGCTCGAGAGTTCGTTTCATTTCGGCGATGCCTTGCGTCACTTGCGCAGGCTCGACGCGACGCTGATCGACAGTGCCTTCACCAGCGCTGAAGCGGGTCTGCGGATTCTGGCGTATGCCGGCAGCGACGAGCCGCTGGAAAGCACCAGTGCCGCCGAGTTGTACATGTTGCTCAGCGCCTTGCGCCAACACTTCCAGCACATCGTCGTGAACCTCACCGGGCAGTCCGACAGTGAAGCCTTGCGCACGTTCGTCAGCCACTGCGACAAGCTGATCTGGTACACCGATCAGAACGTGCTCAACTGCCGCCGCAACCTCGCTGTGCTCAACTTGTGGCGCGAGAAGGGCATGAAGCTCGACCACGCGCGTTTGCTGGTGGACGGCTATCTGGGCAGCGTGGCCCCGGATGCTGAAACCCTGGGCAAAACCTTCAACCTCGAAGTGATCGCGGTATTGGCGGCCAATGCCGAAGTGCGCCTGAACGCCAAGAACCAGGGCGTCAGCCTGTTCGAACTGGCCCCGCGGGAAAAACTCACGCAAAGCCTGCGCGCTCTCGGCGAACGTCTGGCCAAGCGCTCGGAAGGCCTGGCCAAACCCAAGGTCACCTGGTTCGACCGCTTGCGAGGCACCTCATGAGCGCGGAAAAACTGTTCGGCGCGGTACACCACGGCGCGGTCGGCAATACCGATCACGAAGGCCTGAAACTGGTCCTGCATCGCTACATCATCGACGCCATCGAAGAGTCGGGGAAAAACCTGCTGGAGGGCTCGCGTCAGTTGCTGGCGCAGTTTGTCACCGACAAGGTCGCCGAATACATCGCCCGCCTGCACCTGGCGATTTCCCGCTACGAGATGGAGCGCCTGGCCGAGGAAATCGTCGACGAACTCACCGGTTTCGGCCCGCTGGAGGTGCTGCTGCGCGATCAGTCAGTGACCGAGATTCTGGTCAACGGCCCGCACCGGGTATTCATCGAACGCGATGGCGTGCTGCATCAAAGTGACCTGCGTTTTATCGACGCGCATCACGTCGAGCGGGTCATGCAACGGATTCTCGCACCACTCGGACGGCGCCTCGACGAGTCTTCACCGATGGTCGATGCGCGTCTGCCGGACGGCAGCCGGGTCAACGCGATCATCCCGCCAATCGCCCTCGACGGCCCCTGCCTGTCGATTCGAAAGTTCCGCAAGGACATGCTCAAGAGCAGTGACCTGATGGCGATGCAGACCATCGATGTGGCGATTTTCGAGTTCCTCCAGGAGGCGGTGGGCAAGCGTTGCAACGTGCTGATCAGCGGCGGTACCGGCACCGGCAAGACCACGTTGCTGAACATCCTCAGCCAATTGATCAACCCCCACGAACGTCTGGTGACCATCGAAGATGTCGCCGAATTGCAGCTCGGCCACCCGCACGTCGTGCGCCTGGAAACCCGCCCGCCGAACGCCGAGGGCCACGGTGAAGTCAAGGCCAGCGACCTGATCCGCAACGCCCTGCGCATGCGCCCCGACCGGATCATCCTCGGCGAGATTCGTGGGGTGGAGGTAGTCGATGTGCTGACCGCGATGAACACCGGTCACGACGGTTCGATGAGCACCGTGCACGCCAACAATGCCCAAGATGCGTTGTTGCGGCTGGAGACGCTGGTGGGGCTGACCGGTCGCTCGATCGCCGAGCGCACCTTGCGCCAGATGATCTGCGCCGCCCTCGACGTGATCATTCAGCTGACCCGCATGCCCGACGGCCGCCGCTGTGTCAGCGAAGTGGTGGAAGTGGTCGGCATCCGCGAAGACGTCTACGTCACCAACACCTTGTTTCGCCTTGATCGGCGTACCGGTTTCGGCTTCCTGCGCGAAGCGGTCAATCCGGCGGGCGACAAGTTGCGCCACGAGACCCACCTGGGCTGACCACATGGGACTTGCATCATGATCGGACCGGCCATTCTCATCCTCCTGTGTCTGATCCTGCTCGGGCTGTCGATCTGGCTGTTCGTGCACGGCATCCACAAGACCAACAACGAACGGGTGCTCAATCGCCTCGCGGCGGGGCAGCCGCAACTGGTCGCACAGAAACCGGCCTGGGTCGGGCTTGAACGGATGTTTTTGCGCGCCGGGCTTGGCCGTCCCACCGAACGTTTCGGGCTGTGGATGACCCTGTGGGGCGTGGCGATTGCCCTCGGTTATCTATTGGCAGACTGGATCGGTTTGCTGGCGATGCTGCTGGCGCCGCCGCTGATCCTGCGCCTGTACATTTCCTGGCTGTACCACCGGCGGATCAAACGCATGATCGAGCAGTTGCCGCAACTGCTCGACTACACCGTACGCAGTCTCAAGTCCGGCCGCACCTTGAGCGACGCGGTCATGGGCGGCATCGAATCGAGCGAGGATCCGCTGAAAAAAGCCATGGGCCGGGTGCAGCGCAACGTGCAACTGGGGGTCAATCTGCCGGATGCGGTCAGCGATTTCGCCGAACTCTACGAACAGGACGAATTGCGCATGTTCGCCCTCGGCCTCAAGGTCAACCATCGCTACGGCGGCAACGCCAGCGAACTGCTGGAGAACCTGATCAAGCTGATTCGCGAGCGTGACCAGGGCGCCCGGCAACTGCGCGCACTCACTGGCGAAACACGCATGACCGCGTGGGTGCTGGGTTCGCTGCCGGTGATTCTGGTGAGTTACTTCATGCTGACCAACCCCGGCTACATGCTCGGCATGTGGCACGACTCCGGTGGTCGGACCATGTTGATCATCGCCGTGGTGTTGCAAGTGACCGGTTGCCTGGCGCTGTGGCGCATGTTGCGGAGTATTTGAAATGGTCTATCTCGCCGCTCTGATGCTGCTGCTCGGCGCGCTGTTGCTGGTGGTCAATCACCTGCTGACGGAGCGGCGCCGGGTGCGCCAGGTCAACCAGCGGTTGCAGGGGCATCTGGTGCGCGAGAACCGTTTTGGTAACTGGCTGCGTGCTCTGGGCAACAGCAGGTTCGGCCAGCGCTCAGTGAGCATCGACAGCGAAACCCAGACCCTGCTCAGTCGCCTCGGCTGGCGCCGCGCCAGTGAGCGCTCGCTGTTCGCCGCCTGCCAGATCGGCACGCCGCTGCTGGCGTTGGGGCTGGCGATCTTTCTCCAGGAAGTGTTTTTTCCGCACGCCGCCAACCGCTGGATCGTCCCGATGCTCGCCACCGGTGCCGGTTACCTGTTGCCCAAGCGGCTACTGGCTTACGCCGCCGGGCGCCGGCAGAAAACCATCGCCGTGGAAATATCCACGTTCATCCCGCTGCTGCGCATCCTCTTCGAGTCGGGCATGGCGGTCGAACAAGCCTTGCGTGTGCTCAGCACCGAGGGGCAAAAACTGCTGCCGGAACTGACTCGCGAACTGCGCCTGATTCTGGCCCGGGTCGACTCGGGCCTGGAGTTGGGGCTGGAACTGAACAAAGCCTCGGTGATGCTCGCGGTCGATGAGTTCACCGACACCTGCGTGATCCTGCAGCAATTGATTCAGCAGGGCGGCGGAGCGATGAAATCGCTGCTCGCGCTCAAGCAATTGCTCGACGATCGCCGCCTGACCCGACTGCAGGAATACATCTCGAAGATGTCGGCGAAGATGTCGGTGGTGATGATGCTGTTTTTATTTCCTGCCTTGCTGATCGTACTGGCCGGCCCGGGGTTCACCGCGATTACCCGGGCATTTGCAAACTGACGTGGGCTCATGGAGAGCGTTTGATGAAAGCACTGATTGTCTTGGCAAGCCTGTTGTTGCTCGGTGGTTGCGCCACCGACGGTCAGGCGCCGTGGTCGGCGATGCTCGCACCGACCAGTTGCAGCAAGCTCGATTCCGAACAGGAACTGGCGTTAAACCTGGCGGACGATCTGGCCAACGACGGCAAGCTGCACGCCAGCCTGGCCAACCTGCAGAGCCTGCCCGATAAACTGGTCGAGGTACGCCTGCGCAAGGCCAGGGTTTACCGCTTGCTCGGGCGCAGTGAAGCCGAGCCGCTGTATCGCGGATTGCTCGGCACCTGCCTGACGGCGGACGCCGAACATGGCCTGGGCCAGATCTACGCCGCCCGTGGCGACAACGGTCAGGCCCAGGCGCACTTGCAGCGCGCGGTACGTCTGGCGCCGACCAATGAAAAAATCCGCAATGACCTGGGCGTGGTCTACCTCAACCAGTTGCGTCTTGAGGACGCACGCTTCGAATTCCTTACCGCTATTGAGCTAAAGCAGAACGATCAACTGGCCACGCTGAATCTGGTGAGTTTGCTGCTGTATCAGAACAACTGGCAGCAAGCCGCCGAAATCGTCAGCCGCGCGCACCTGACGCCGGAGCAGTTCGCCGACGCCCAGGCCCGCGCGGAAAAACTCAAGGTACCGACCAAGGCTACGCCACCCGCCGGCAATCAGGTGGCGGTGGTGGCGGACCCGCAACCGTCGACGCTCAAGTGACATCCAGGGAGATTGCCATGAACACCTTGTACCGTGTGTGCTGCCTGACCCTGCTCAGCCTGCCGATTGCGGCCCAGGCGATCGACGCCGGCCCGGCCTCGGCGCAGCAACAGGAAACCGAAGGCTGGCTGGTGCTGCAAAGCCGCAACCAGGCCGCCTCGACCAAGCCGCAAACCGCCACGGCGGCGGAGCGCGAACAGGCGATGCAGCGCTGGTTGAAAAAGTACAAATACGAGATTCCGGATTTCTACGACCCGGATGCGGGTGGCAAGATCGAGACCAAGAACTAGGCCGATGGCGTGGCTCAAACCAGTCCTCTATCGCCGACAAGCCGGCGATAGCGGACTGGCTGAAGGCCTACAACTGATAGCTGAAACTGATGCTGTAACGCGCCCGCCGATTGAACGTATCCAGCGCTTCATCCGACATCGGCTTGGCGGCCTCCAACGCAATGTTGTAGTACTTGGCATCGCCAAAACGCAGGCCTACGGCTGCCGATGACAGGTCATTGCTCTGCACCGCCAGCTTGTTGAACCAGGTTTTCGAACGGTCCAGCACCACGTAGGGTTGCAGGATGCGCACCCAGTTGCCGTCGCGATTGAAGCTGTAGTTGACCTCGTAAGCCGCGCCCCAGCCCTTGTCGCCCGACGCCTGATCGTCCGGGTAACCACGGCCGAAATTCTGCCCGCCAAATACCGCGCGCTCGCTGTCGGGCAGGGTGTCGTCGCTCCAGTACAACGCGGCCGACAGTACGCCCTGCCAGTTGTCGAAGAACTTGTCGCTCTGTACGCCGGAGAGGCGCAGGCGCAGGAAGTTCAGGTCCAGCGCCGCGTTGTTGGAATGCGCGCCCATGCTGTCGAGGCCCTGATACACGCCACCACTGAGAATCCGCAGCTGCCGGGCATCGGTCTTGCGCCAGTCGCCTTCGAACGCGAGGGCGCGCACGTTGGTGCGCTCTTCGATGCTGATCGGGTAGCCGACCACGTTGTAGCGGTTTTTGTCATCCACTGCATAGAGCCGCGCTCCCGCGTTAAGCAGCTCGTTGGAGGCGGCAATGAACGGGTGGCTGACGCCGATCGAGTAGCGGTCATCTTCCTTGTGCGGTTTGAGTTCAAAGCCGTCGCTGGTCAGCACATTGGTGCCCGGATCCGCGCGATAGCGTGAGGCGAACAGGCTCAGTTGCGTGCCTTCGCTGTTGAGGAACTGGTTGTAGTCCACACGGTAGTAATGCTCATGATCGTCCCCCGGCGGAAACAGTCCGCTGAGGGTCAACTGTTCGCCCATGGCGGTCTGCGAATTACTGCTGACCCCCAGCAAAGCCTGGGTGCCATTGCGGTTGTCTTCAGTGGTGCTCATGGTGCTGGTGAACGGTTTGCGACTGGCCTGGGCCACCAGTGTTGTTGCGCCGTCGGTGGTGCCGGGCGGCGGCACTTGCGCCTGGAGGGTCACCCCGGGAATGCGGGTCATCAGGGTGGTGTAGCGTTCGAAGGTTTTGCGGGTCAGCGGGCGTTCGGCCTGGATTTTTGCCGCCAGCTCGTCGAGCAGGCCTTTGACCCGGCCGACATCGCCTTGCACCTGCACGTCGCGCACATAACCTTCCACCAGCACGACCCGGGCCACGCCATCGTCGAAACGCTGTTGCGGCAGGAAGGCATAGGACAGCAGATAGCCGTCCTTCTGGTAACGACGGGTGATGTCGCGGGTGGCTTCGATCAGCTCGGCCAGGCTGATCTGGTGGCCGATGAGAGGTTTGTAGACTTCGGCCAGTTCGTTGAGCGGGTAGATCGTGCCGCCTTCGATCTGCACGGTTTTCAGATTGATTTTGGTGTCCATCAACAGCGGCTGCGCCGTGGCCGCGCCGGGGTCGGGGACTTGCAGAGGCGTGGCCGCGGGGCGATAGGCATCTGCCGGCAGGTTTGGCACGGGCAGGTTGCGGGTGGTTTCGTTGCTGTTGAGAAAGCTGGGCAGGGTGTCGGCGAGGGCGGCGGAACTGATACTGAGGAACAGCAGGGATGCCATTACGCGCATAGGACACTCCATGGTCAGATCACAGCGCTGAGTTAAATTTTTCCTAAGAAAAAAGCGGAAGACTCGTGGGAATCTTCCGCCCTCAACCAAGCGTAGGCGCTGTAGGTGAGGCCGTCGAATCGGCCAGGTGCAATTTAGCGTTTGTTGCCTCCAAGAGCGCCGGTCAGGCCACCGAGTACACCACCCAGGCCACCGGTTGCGGTGCCACCGGTGGCGGTGCCGCCGGTACTGGTGCCGCCGTTGAGCAGGCCGCCGACTGCACCAACGGTTGCGCCGACGTTGCTGACCACACCGCCGACGGCGGTAGTGACCGGGTTGTTGGTGGACGCGATGGTGGCGCCAACGGTGCTGACTGCGCCGCCGACCTGGCCGGTGAGACCGGCGACCGGTGCGCCCAGGCCTGTCGCTGCGCCAACTTGTTGGGTGACGCTGGTGACTGCACTGGTGACCGGATTAAGCCCGGCACCGACGGTGGCGCCGACGCTGGCCAGTGGCGAGGTAGTGGCGGTGATCGGAGTACCCGAGCCGCCGAGTACGGTGTTGAGCGAGGCGACGGTATTGCCCAGTCCGCCAGCCGTGACGCCGCCGGCACTGACCACGCCGTTGGTGCTGCCAGCGTTCAGCCCGGAGCCGACGTTGACCACGGCGCCGCCAACCGTTTGCAGCAAGCCGGTACCGCCCAGGCCGCCGCCGAGACCGCCGCCCAATCCACCACCGGTGCTGGTGCCGTTATCCACCAGCCCGCCGGCTTTGCCAACCGCGGTGCCGACGTTGGTCAACGCGCCGCCAACGGTGTTGGTCAAGGCGTTGCCGCCGCCAGCACCGGTTACCTGACCGCCCACGCCTTTGACGGCGCCACCGACCTGGCCGAGTACGCCATTGAGCGGAGCGCCGAGGCCGGTCGCAGCGCCGACTTTGTCGGTGGTGCTTTCAACCATCGCAATCACGGGCACCAGACCGTTGCCGACACTTTTGGTCACTGAACCGAGTGGGCCGGTGGTGGTGGCCAGGCTCAGGGTGTCGCCGAGCATGGTGACTTTTTCACCGACGCCGTCGAGTACCGGGGCGACTTTGGTGACCACGCCGCCGACAACCGGAACGCTGCCGGTGGCGGTCGCCAGTTTGCCGCTCAGGTCCGATACACCGTTGCCGACATCGCTGACCACGCCGCCCACCGAGGATGCGGTGACGCCCAGACCGTTGTCGACGGTGCCCAGTTTGCCAATGCCGTTGGCCACGCCATTGCCGAGGGTACTGACCACGTTGCCAGTGGTGTTGGCCGCGCTTTGCACGACGCCACCGACGACCGGTACGGTGCTCAGCGAATCGCCGACCTGGCCGACGCCATCACCGACGTCTGCGACGGTTTTGCCGACATCCTGCACCAGGGTGGTGGTGACCAGCGGAGTGGTGGTCGGGTTGGTCGGGTTGGTTGGACCCGTAGGGTCGGTCGGATTGGTTGGGTTGGTCGGATCGGTCGGGTTGGTTGTACCCGTACCGCCAGTACCGCCAGTACCGCCGGTGCCGCCGGTACCACCTGTGCCTGCGGTATCGGTGCCGCCGGTGCTGCCAGTGCCGCCGGTGCTGCCAATACCGCCAGTGCCACTGCTACCGCCAGTACCACTAGTGCCGCCGGTGCCCGACGTCGCGCTGTCTGGCGAAGAGCTGCCGGAGCTGCTGTGATGGCCGCCACCGCCGCTGCTGCAGCCAGCGAGGCCAAGGGAGAGGATCAATGCCAGAGCTGTTGCCGATTTGCACCACACTTGAGTTTTCATGATTGAGATTCCTTGCACCTGTAACAACATTCGTCGTTTTCGATGGCTCACCGATCTGTCGCCGGTAATGCCTCGTCCGTGGTGTCAATCTCAATCGCGCCGCAGGTTTCGACCATTCTCAAGTTGGTATTAACGCCTTTATATATAAGGCGCCGCGCCGTGCCTAAGGACTAATACCCAGGATATAGACGCATAAAAAAAGGCCTTGAAAATCAAGGCCTGGGGTTTTTCAGAGTGCGGCGCCAAGCGTGGAAAAACTTAAGTGATATATACACAATTTACAGGCTTGCCCGGGGGTGAGGATCAGGCAATCGGTTGCCATTGCCCGACCATGTGTTCCAGATCGCCGTGGCCGATCAGGCGCAACTCGCCGCTGGATCCCGGCACACTCGCCAGCAATGAAACCTCACTGGGCAAGCGCACCGGTTTGCGAAAGTGCACGGCGATTTCAAGGTTGGCCTTGGGTAGATGATCAGCCAGTGCCGCGAGGGTTCTGGCCTTGTTCCACAAGCCGTGAGCAATCGCCGTGGGGAAACCGAACAGCTTGGCACTGGCGGCGCTCAGGTGAATCGGGTTGTAGTCGCCCGAGACTTTGGCGTATTGCCGACCGATATCGCCCGGGGCTTTCCATTGCGCCACTTGCGTCAACACCTGGGACGGCTCCCAGTGTTGCTCGACAGGTTCGCCATCGAGTTTCACCCCGCGACAGAGCATCTGGCTTTCGGCCTCCCACAGTGGTCCGAGTTGATCGTCCAGAGTGGTCAGTACGTCGAAGGTCGCACCTTTGGGATGCGGCTGCAGGTTGTGCACGCGAACACTGACTTGCGCTCGACTGATCCCGCCCATCGGTCGCAATACGCGTATGCGGTTGCTCAGATGAATCAGCCCCAGCAGCGGGAACGGAAATTCCTTGGCCGTGAGCAATTGCATCTGCAGGGCGAACGCGAGGATGTGTGGATAAGTCGGCGGCAGCAGGCCGTCATCGGCAAAGCCGCAGACCTTGCGATACGCCGCCAGTTTCTGGCCGTCGACATCGACCCAGCAGCGCAAACCGCTGTCGGGCAGTCGGGTACCGGTGATCTTGCGCCGGGTCGCGGCCCGCGCGTACAGGGCGGACAGGCTCGGTTCACGGTCGAGGGTGTGCCATTCAATGCTCATGCCTATGCCCCCAGCACACTTTGTCCACAGACCCGCAATGCCTGGCCGGTAAAAGCGCCGGTGCCCGGTTGCGCCAACCACGCGACGGCTTCGGCGACGTCTTGCGGCAAACCGCCCTGGCCCAGCGAACTCATGCGCCGCCCGGCCTCACGCAGGCCGAACGGGATGTGCGCGGTCATCTGGGTTTCGATGAAGCCCGGGGCCACGGCGTTGATGCTGATGCCGCGTTCGTGCAGCGTCGGCGCCCAGGCCTGCGCCAGGCCGATCAGCCCGGCCTTGCTTGCGGCGTAATTGGTCTGTCCGCGATTGCCGGCGATGCCGCTGATCGAGGCCAGCAGAATCACCCGCGCATTGTCGTGCAGGGTGCCGCTGTCGAGCAGGGCCTTGGTCAGCACTTGCGGAGCATTGAGGTTGACCGCCAGCACCGCGTCCCAGAATTCCGGGGTCATGTTGGCCAGGGTCTTGTCGCGGGTGATCCCGGCGTTGTGCACCAGAATGTCGAGGCCGTCCGGCAATTGTTCGACCAATTGCGCAGCGGCGTCTTCGGCGCAGATGTCGAGGGTGATCGCCCGTCCGCCGAGGCGCGCGGCGAGGGCTTCCAGATCAGTCTTGGCCGGTGGTACGTCGAGCAAAATCACTTCCGCTCCGTCGCGGGCGAGAGTCTCGGCAATCGAGGCGCCGATCCCGCGTGCCGCGCCGGTAACCAGCGCTTTGCGTCCGGCCAATGGCCGGGTCCAGTCGGTGACCGGTGTGGCGCACGCGGTGAGGCGAATCACCTGCCCGGAGACAAAGGCGCTTTTCGGCGAGAGGAAAAACCGCAGCGGCCCCTCAAGCTGATCTTCGGCGCCCTCACCGACATAGATCACTTGCAGCGTGCCGCCGCTGCGCAGCTCTTTGGCCAGCGAGCGCGAAAAGCCTTCGAGTGCCCGCTGTGCGCTGGACGCAAACGGATCGCGCAAGGTTTCCGGGGCGCGGCCGAGGATCACCAGGTGCGCGCTGCTGTCGAGATTTTTCATCAACGGCTGGAAGAACTCACGCAGCTGTTTGAGCTGGTCGGTGTGCTGCAGATCGCTGGCATCGAACACCACGGCCTTGAGTTTCGGCCCGTGCCCGGGAATCCACGCGGTGGCCAGCGACGGTTCGCTGCCGTAACTGTAGATCGCATCGGTCAGGCGGTTGGCGAACGCGTTGATCCGCTCGGCCAGCGGCCCGCCGCCGATCAGCAGCGCACCGTCCACCGGCCGCAGGCGCCCGGCCTGCCAGCGTTCCAGCCGCACCGGCGACGGCAGGCCCAAAGCCCCGACCAGACGGTGGCCGATGGATGAGTTGGCGAAGTCGATATAGCGGTCAGACATGGAACGCTCTCCAAAAGTTGGGGTTCAAAGTGTGGACTACCAACGGCAATCAATCGTTCGATCCACGCAATAAGGCCTACGCTAGAACAGCAGAGTAGACCACCGTCCCTGTGGGAGCTGGCTTGCCAGCGATGGCGCAGTGTCAGTCACTGGAAATGCTGGATGTGCCGGCCCCATCGCTGGCAAGCCAGCTCCCACAGGGATTCCATGAATTCGGATCAACAAGGAGCTTTTCATGAGTCAGCTGCGCCGCGTCGCCATCATCGGCGGTAACCGTATTCCTTTCGCCCGCTCCAACGGGCCGTACGCCACTGCCAGCAATCAGGTGATGCTCACTGCTGCCCTCGAAGGCCTGATCGAACGCTACAACCTGCACGGCCTGCGCATCGGCGAAGTGGTGGCGGGGGCGGTGCTTAAATTGTCACGGGATATGAACCTGACCCGCGAGTGCGTGCTCGGCTCGCGGCTGTCACCGGCCACCCCGGCCTATGACATCCAGCAAGCCTGCGGAACCGGGCTGGAAGCGGCGCTGCTGGTGGCCAACAAAATCGCCCTCGGCCAGATCGATTGCGGTATTGCCGGTGGTGTCGACACCACGTCGGACGCGCCGATCAGCGTCAGCGAAGGCTTGCGCAAAATCCTTCTGCAGGCCAACCGCGCCAAGACCACCGGCGACAAGCTGAAAACTTTTCTGCAACTGCGCCCACGGCACCTGATCCCGGAGTTTCCGCGTAATGGCGAACCGCGCACCGGCCTGTCGATGGGCCAGCACTGCGAACTGATGGCGCAGGCCTGGAATATTCCCCGTGAAGAGCAGGATCAACTGGCCCTCGAAAGCCATCACAAACTTGCCGCGTCCTACAGCGAAGGCTGGCACAACGACCTGATGACACCGTTCCTCGGCCTGACCCGCGACAACAACCTGCGCCCGGACCTGACCCTGGAGAAACTCGCCACGCTCAAACCCGCTTTCGAAAAAAGCGCCAAGGGCACGCTGACGGCGGGCAACTCCACGCCACTCACCGACGGTGCTTCGGTGGTGCTGCTGGGCAGCGAGGAGTGGGCGAAAGAACGTGGTTTGCCGATCCTCGCCTATCTGCGCGATGGCGAAGCGGCGGCGGTGGATTTCGTCAACGGCGCCGAAGGCCTGTTGATGGCGCCGGTGTATGCGGTTCCGCGCTTGCTGGCGCGTAATGGGCTGACCCTGCAGGACTTCGATTACTACGAAATTCACGAAGCGTTCGCCGCCCAGGTGCTGTGCACGCTCAAGGCCTGGGAAGACCCTGAGTATTGCAAGACGCGTTTAGGGCTGGACGCACCGCTGGGCTCGATCGATCGCAGCCGGTTGAATGTGAAAGGCAGCTCGCTGGCGGCGGGGCATCCGTTTGCCGCGACCGGTGGGCGGATTGTCGCGAACATGGCGAAACTGCTGGATGCGGCGGGCAAGGGCAGGGGGCTGATCTCGATCTGCGCGGCTGGGGGGCAGGGTGTCACCGCAATCATCGAACGCTAAAAGATCGCAGCCTTCGACGCCAATTTCATGTAGGAGCTGCCGCAGGCTGCGATCCTTTGACCTTGAATCTTTTCATCACCGCTGCGTGTCAGATTCTGTCGCAAATGCCCTCGACAGCCGATAACTACAAGCAAGGTCGGCTCGGCTATGATCGGCAAAGCTCGATTATTTCGGCACAGTGTGTGCATCCAGAGGGTTCACAGGTCGGCAACCCCTCCCCGTAGCGCGAGGATTGCCGTATAACGAGTGACATTCGCGTGTTTGGTAATAAAGGACCCACAATAAAAGCTGATGAAGACTCCAAAACGCATTGAACCCCTGATCGAAGACGGTCTGGTCGACGAAGTGCTGCGCCCACTCATGAGTGGTAAAGAAGCAGCTGTTTATGTGGTGCGCTGCGGTAACCAGTTACGTTGCGCGAAGGTTTACAAGGAGGCGAACAAACGCAGTTTCCGCCAGGCAGCCGAGTATCAGGAAGGCCGCAAGGTGCGTAACAGCCGGCAGGCCCGGGCGATGGCCAAGGGTTCGAAATTCGGTCGCAAGGAGACCGAAGACGCCTGGCAGAACGCCGAAGTCGCGGCGTTGTTCCGTCTGGCCGGTGCCGGTGTGCGAGTGCCCAAGCCATACGACTTTCTCGATGGCGTGCTGCTGATGGAGCTGGTGGCCGACGAGTATGGCGATGCCGCGCCGCGTCTGAACGACGTGGTGCTGGAGCCGGATCAGGCCCGCGAATATCACGCGTTCCTGATCTCGCAGATCGTGCTGATGTTGTGTACCGGTCTGGTGCACGGTGACCTCTCGGAGTTCAACGTGCTGCTTACCCCGACCGGCCCGGTAATCATCGACCTGCCGCAGGCAGTGGATGCCGCCGGCAACAACCACGCGTTCAGCATGCTCGAGCGCGATGTGGGCAACATGGCTTCGTACTTCGGGCGCTTTGCCCCGGAGCTGAAGCAGACCCGCTACGCGAAAGAAATGTGGGCGTTGTACGAAGCCGGCACCTTGCATCCCAACAGCGTGCTGACCGGTGAGTTCGACGATCCGGAAGATCTGGCTGATGTTGGCGGTGTATTGCGCGAGATCGAAGCGGCGCGGCTCGACGAAGAGCGCAAGCAGGCGATCCGTGCGGCGGATGACGAGCCCAAAGGCAAGTCCGACGAACCACCGCCGCCACCGTGGATGCAGTAAGCGCTTGAACAGAAACCCGGCTTCGGCCGGGTTTTTTGTGCCCGTATATTCCGTCACCACACCTCACTGTGGGAGCTGGCTTGCCAGCGATAGCGGTGGTTCAGCTGAAAATTTTATCGGATGTACCGGCCTCTTCGCTGGCAAGCCAGCTCCCACAGGGGGCGGTGGTATCTATGGACGTTATATGGGAATCTTGTCCGCCCCCGCACACTCAAGGATTGAATGTGAACGCCCGCCTGATCATCACCGCCCGTTTGATCTCAGACTTCGGCGCTTTCCTCAACATGGTCGCGCTGGCGACTTACGTTTACCTGCTGAGCAACAGCGCCATGAGCGTCGGGATCTTTCTCGCCAGCCGGGTTGGCGGGGGGATTTTTGCCAGTCTGATCGGTACGCGCTTCTACCGGCGCTGGAATGGCCGGATGCCGTTGATTGTCTTCGATCTTTTGCGTGCGACGTTGCTCGGTCTGCTGTTGATCCTGCCAGTGAGCCAGCAGGCGTTGCTGTTGCCGGTAATCGCTTTCGGCCTGGGCTTTGGCAACTCGATGTTCGCCATCGGCCTCAACAGCCAGTTGCCGAGGCTGATCGCCCCGGCGCAGCTACTGAAAACCAACGCCTGGATCACCTCGGCGTCGTCGGCGGCGATGGTTGGCGGCAGTCTGGTCTCGGGGTTGCTGGTGGCGGCATTCGGCTTCGAAACGGTGTTCGCGCTCAACGCACTGACCTATCTGCTGGCGGCGCTGTTGATTGCGCCGTTGCGCTTCGCCGCTGCAGAAGTCAGCGAACAATCGGCCAGCGAACGCGGCGAATTGTCAGCCCTCAAGCAGGGCCTGCGCAGTGCCCCGGTGATTGCGGCGATGCTCGCCGTGACCATGGCCGACACCTTGGGCAGCGCCGCGCACAACGTAGGGTTCCCGATCATCTCCAGACTGCTGACACCCGATTCGGCCAGCACCACGCTGGGCCTGATGCTGGCGGTGTGGGCCAGCGGCAAACTGCTCGGCGCACGAATTGCCAGTCGCCTCAAAGGCACGGATAACCGTGATCTGGAGCGACGGTATTTCTTCGGCGTGGCGTTGATGTCCTGCGGCTTTATCCTGATGTTCCAGCAGCACAGCCTGCTCGGCCTGCTGCTGTTTTCGCTGCCGGCGGGGTTGGGTGATGGCGTTTCCGAAGTCGGCCTGATGTCGCGCCTGCAACGTGAGCCTGAGCATTTACGGCTGCCGATTTTCAGTTTCCTGACCTTGCTGCAAATGACCGGGTTTGGCGTCGGCATGCTGATTGCCGCGCCGTTCTACGAATGGTGGACGCCGGGTGCCGTGGTCATGCTGTTCCACGGCATCCCGCTCGGTACGCTGTTGACCGTGAGGTTGCTGGCGCTCAGGCGCGGGCGGGTTGCGCGCAGCAGCCCGACGCCAGCTCCTTGAGGATCGGACAGTCGGGACGATGGTCGCCATTACAGTGCTCGACCAGATCCTGCAGGGTGTCGCGCAACTCGCCGAGTTCGCGGATCTTCTGATTCAGCTCGTCAATGTGCTGACGCGCCAGGGCTTTCACATCGGCACTGGCACGTTGGCGATCCTGCCACAGGGTCAGCAGCTTGCCGACCTCCTCCAGAGAAAACCCCAAGTCCCGCGAACGCTTGATGAACGCCAGGGTGTGCAGGTCATCATCGCTGTAGACCCGGTAGCCGCTGTCGGTGCGATGGGCCGCCTTGAGCAGGCCGATCGACTCGTAATAGCGGATCATCTTTGCGCTCAGACCACTGTGCCGGGCCGCTTGGCCGATGTTCATCGGTGTTCCTCCAGATCCTTCGGTTTCCAGGTTTTCAACAGTAGCGCATTGCTCACCACGCTGACGCTCGACAGCGCCATCGCCGCGCCGGCCAGCACCGGGTTGAGGAAGCCGAGCGCCGCCAGCGGAATGCCGATCAGGTTGTAGACGAAGGCCCAGAACAGGTTCTGGCGGATCTTCGCGTAGGTCTTGCGGCTGATCTCCAGTGCCGCCGGTACCAGCCGTGGATCGCCGCGCATCAGGGTGATACCGGCGGCGTGCATCGCCACGTCGGTGCCGCCACCCATGGCGATACCGATGTCCGCTGCGGCCAGTGCCGGGGCGTCGTTGATGCCGTCGCCGACCATTGCCACCACGCCGGTTTTCTTCAGTTCGGCGACGGTGGCGGCTTTGTCGGCGGGCAGCACTTCGGCGTGCACGTTTTCGATGCCCAAAGCCTCGGCGACCACTGTCGCGCTGCCACGGTTGTCGCCCGTCAGCAGATGGCTGTGGATATCGCGGGCGGTCAGTTGTTGCACTGCTTGCAATGCGCCGGGCTTGAGCGTGTCACCGAAGGCGAACAGGCCGATTACGCGCGGTTCAGGACTTTGCTCGATCAGCCACGACAAGGTCCGGCCTTCGCTTTCCCAGGCCTCGGCGGATTCGGCGAGATTGCCCGCGTTCAGGCCACTTTCTTCCAGCAAACGCCGATTGCCCAGCGCCAGACGCCGACCGCCAAGATTGCCGGCGATGCCACGCCCGGTCAGGGACTGGCTGTCGCTGACATCCGGCACGTTCAGGCCACACTCGGCGGCCGCGTCCAGCACGGCTTTGGCCAGCGGATGTTCGCTGCCGCGTTGCAGGGCACCGGCCGTTGTCAGCAACGTATTCTCATCGCCATCCACCGCGCTCAAATGCGCGATGCGTGGCGTGCCGGAAGTCAGCGTGCCGGTCTTGTCGAAGACCACGTTGTCGACTTCATGGGCACGTTCCAGCGCTTCGGCGTCCTTGATCAGAATGCCGTGGCGCGCCGCCACGCCGGTGCCAGCCATGATCGCCGTCGGCGTGGCGAGACCGAGGGCACACGGACAGGCAATCACCAGCACAGCGACCGCATTGATCAACGCCGTTTCCATGGGCGCGCCGTACAGCCACCAGCCGATCAGCGTCGCCAAAGCGATCAGCAACACGGTGGGCACGAACACCTGGCTGACTTTATCCACCAGTTTCTGGATCGGCGCTTTCGCCGCCTGAGCGTCCTCCACCAGACGGATGATCCGCGCCAGCACGCTTTCTGCACCGAGGGCAGTGGTGCGCACCAGCAGGCGACCTTCACCGTTGATCGCGCCGCCGGTGACCGTGTCGCCCGGCTGTTTTGGCACTGGCAGGCTTTCACCGCTGATCAAGGCTTCGTCAGCGTGGCTCTGGCCTTCCAGCACTTCACCGTCCACCGGAAAGCGTTCGCCAGGTTTGACCAGAACCAGATCGTTGAGGCGCAGGGCACTGATTGCCACGTCCTGTTCGCGACCGTCGATCACTTGAATCGCCCGCTCCGGGCGCAAGGCTTCGAGGGCGCGGATGGCGCTGGCGGTCTGGCGTTTGGCGCGGCTTTCCAGGTATTTGCCGAGCAGCACCAAGGCAATCACCACGGCTGAGGCTTCGAAATACAGATGCGGCATGCGCCCGGCGGCGGTGGCCCATTCGTACAGGCTCAAGCCATAGCCTGCGCTGGTGCCGAGGGCGACCAGCAAGTCCATGTTGCCGGCGCCGGCGCGCACGGCTTTCCACGCGGCCACGTAAAAACGTGCACCGAAAATGAATTGCACCGGGGTGGCGAGGGCGAATTGCGCCCAGGCCGGAAGCATCCAGTGAATGCCGAACGGTTGCAGCAGCATTGGCAGCACCAACGGCAACGCCAGGACGATCGCGCAGATCAGCGCCCAGCGCTCATGTTGCAGGCGCTGTTGCTGGTTATCGGTGGCCGGATATTCGGCTTGCCAGACGCTGGCCGAGTAACCGGCCTTGCTCACAGCATCGAGCAGCGACTGAATATCGACCTGACCGAGCCATTCGAGGTGCGCACGTTCGTTGGCGAGGTTGACGCTGACGCTCTTCACCCCGGGGACTTTGTTCAGGGCGCGCTCGATGCGACCGACGCACGAGGCGCAGGTCATGCCGTCGATGCTCAGTTCCACGGTTTGCTGTGGCACGCTGTAACCGGCGCGTTCAACCGCCTCCATCAACGCCGGCAAGCTGTCGCCGGGCGCCTGGACGCGGGCCTGTTCGGTGGCGAGATTGACGCTGACGGCACGGGCGCCGCTGACTTTGCGCAACGCCCGCTCGACACGCCCGGCGCAACTGGCGCAGGTCATGCCGGCAATCGGCAGATCGAAAGTGATGGAATCGGACATCGGTCTTACTCCCTGTAGAAGATGTCTACAAGGATCAACCTTGCCATGCGGGCAAGGTCAAGCGCAAAAGATCGCAGCCTTCGGCGGTTGACTCAGTATTCGAGGGCGGCAGGTCGCAGGTACAAACCTTTGGCATTTGCCGCGATCCGGTACTTCACCACATCGCCGGCCTTGAGCGAGATCTCCTGCGCGGGCGGCGCGAGCATGCCTGCCTGGCAACCTGGAACTTGGCCAGGAAGCTGTTTCAGCCGAATGGAAATCGTGCCGTGGGGCAGGTTGAACGAAGTGGTCTGTTCCTGCAGCAGGCGCGCTGCCAGTTCATCATTGACGTACACGCCAATCTCGCAGGGAGTCGGTACTTCCAGACGCTCGCGCGAGATGATCAGTACGGCGTAGTCCTCGCCGGTCGCATTGGCCTGGGGCAGGGCGGCAAAGAGGCTGAGCAGGCCAAACAGGCTGAAAGCTGACCAGCGCATGGCTGAATCTCCTGAATTTGAGTCATTGATGCACGCAGCTTGGCTGAGCGCGGCGCCGAATGCCAGCCCGGCAGGTTTCTGCAGAACTTGACCTTGCCATGGTGGCAAGCTCGACACTGCCGGCAACCTCACTCAAAGGAGTCCATCCATGCAAGTGTTCAACGTTCAAGGCATGTCCTGCGGTCACTGCGTCAAAGCCATTACCAACGCGGTGCAGGCGAAAGATCCGGCGGCCAGCGTGCGGGTCGATCTGGGGGCCAAAGAAGTCGGCGTCGAGAGTTCGCTGAGTGCCGAGCAGGTGATCGAGGTGATCAGTGAAGAAGGCTACCCGGTAAAACTCGCCGGATAATGATAAATCCCCTGTGGCGAGGGAGCTTGCTCCCGTCGGGTCGCGAAGCGGCCCTTTTTCCAATTGAAAAACACTGGGCCTGCTGCGCAGGCCAGCGGGAGCAAGCTCCCTCGCCACAGGTTTCAGGTGTAGGTCATCTGATTTTTAATAGTTAGCGAGCTATCGGAATGTTCAAGGTGTCTCAGCGCGGCTAGACTGTCGGGCTGCCGACTTCTATCCCACCTGGATGCCTGATGAACTTCCGTACCATTCTGATTCTCGGTGCCTTGAGCGCCTTCGGTCCGCTGGCGATCGACTTCTATTTGCCCGCGTTTCCGTCGATGGCGCTGGCCTTTGGCACTGATGAAAAGCATGTGCAGCTGACCCTGGCGGCCTATTTCGCCGGCCTGTCGATCGGGCAGTTGCTTTACGGCCCGGTGGCGGACCGTTTTGGGCGGCGCCTGCCGTTGCTTGGCGGGGTCGGCCTGTTCACCCTGGCCTCGCTGGCCTGTGCCTACGCACCGAATCTGGAATGGCTGATCGGCGCGCGTTTCGTTCAGGCGCTGGGCGGTTGCGCGGGGATGGTGATTTCCCGGGCGGTGGTCAGTGACAAGTGCGATGCGGTTGGTTCGGCGAAAGTCTTCTCGCAGTTGATGCTGGTGATGGGGTTGGCGCCGATCCTCGCGCCGCTGCTCGGCGGTCTGCTGGTCAACACCACGGGCTGGCAGTCGATCTTCCTCGTGCTCACCGGCTTCAGTGCGCTGGCGGGCTTGGCTGTGGCGCTGGGTCTGCCGGAAAGTCTGCCGGCCCATGTGCCGCGCCAGCCACTGTCCGGTGCGTTGCGCCAATACGGCCGGTTGTTCGGCGACCGGGTGTTTCTCGGCCACGCCCTGACCGGCGGTATCGCCGTCGCCGGGATGTTTTCCTATATCGCCGGTTCACCGTTCGTCTTCATCAAGCTCTACGGCGTACCGGCCGAGCATTTCGGCTGGCTGTTCGGCACCAATGCCGCGGGTTTCATTCTGGTGGCCCAGGTTAATGCGCGGCTGTTGGCCAAGCGCGGTCCGGCATTCCTGCTGGCGCGGGCGGTCTGGGTGTATCTGTTGGCCGGTGTGACTTTGCTCGCGGTCAGCTCGATGCACACCGATGCCTTGTGGCCGCTGTTGCTTCCGTTGTTCGTGTGCATTGCCAGCCTCGGCTGCATCCTACCTAACGCAGCGGCCTGTGCGATGAACGGTCAGGGCGCGCGTGCTGGCAGTGCTTCGGCGCTGATGGGTTGCCTGCAGTTCAGCGTGGCGTCCGGCGCGGCTTCGCTGGTGGGCGTTCTGCACGACGGCAGCGCCATGCCGATGGCCATGGTCATCAGCCTGTGCGGATTACTGGTGGTGAGCGTTGCGATGTACACCCGGCGTTTGCAGAATGCCCGGGCACTGGCGCAAGCACAGGCCGAAGCCTGAAACCTTCAGCCGGCGGCGCGTTGCTGTCCGGGGTCGGGAAACTGATGGGGCGCGTGCAGGCGCGCTTCGAGGGTGCGGGTGAAGGCGAGGGCTTCGGCTTCACTGCGAAAGGTCACGGCGTGCTGGTCCAGACGAACCTGCCATTGAGACTTTGCCACTTCTTTTATCAGGATCTTCATTGCTGACCTCCCTTGTGTAAAAGATGCATCGCAGAGGCTTCGATTGTAGACCTGAATACGATCGCATTTGTGACAACGCTCAAGCATCTGACTGACGGCAAAAAACAGCACCAGCCCTTAAAGGGTCTGGCGCTGATTGCGGCCTTCGGATTCTCAGAAACTTTCTAAAACAATTTTCCCCTTGGCTTTGCCACTTTCCAGCAACTCGTGCGCGCGACGCAGGTTCGCCCCATTGATCGTGCCGAAATGTTCGCCCAGCGTAGTTTTCAAAGTCCCCGCATCAATCAGCTCGGCCACGCGGTTGAGCAGTTTGTGCTGCTCGATCATGTCCGGGGTTTCGAACAGCGAGCGGGTGTACATGAACTCCCAGTGCAACGACAAGCTCTTGCGCTTGAGCTGGCTCACGTCCAGCGACTTCGGATCGTCGATCAGCGCGAGTTTGCCTTGCGGCGCCAGGGCCTCGACCAGTTGATCGAGGTGCAGATCGGTCTGGGTCAGGCTGGCGACGTGGGTCACGTGATCGATGCCGGCGCGCTTGAGTTCTTCGCTCAACGGCTGGCTATGGTCGATCACCAGGTCGGCACCCAGCTCGGTCACCCAGTCGCGAGTCTGCGCACGGGACGCGGTGCCGATGACCTTGAGCCCGGTCAATTGGCTGGCCAGTTGGGTGAGGATCGAACCGACGCCGCCAGCGGCACCGACGATCAGCAGGCTCTGGCCCACATCGGTTTTGCCTTCGCTGATCTGCAGGCGTTCGAACAACAACTCCCACGCGGTGATCGCGGTCAACGGCAGAGCGGCAGCTTCGGCGAAACTCAGGGACTTGGGCATGTGGCCGACGATGCGCTCATCAACCACGTGCAGTTCGCTGTTGCCACCGGCACGGGCAATGGAGCCGGCGTAGAACACTTTGTCGCCAGCCTTGAACAGCGTCACTTCACTGCCGACAGCCTTGACCACGCCGGCAACGTCCCAGCCCAGCACTTTCGCCGCGCCGTTCTCCGGCGCCACGTTCTGCCGTACCTTGGTGTCCACCGGGTTGACCGAGATCGCTTTGACTTCCACCAGCAGGTCGCGCGGGCCGGCGACCGGCTCCGGCAGTTCGATGTCTTGCAGGGATTGTTCGTCGCTGATCGGCAGGGAGGCGTAATAGGCGATGGCTTTCATGACTTGCTCCATAACGGTAATAGAAGAAGGGCTCAGGCGATGGCGCCCAGGCGTTTCAATTGGAAGTGTTCGATGCAGTGGCCGGCGGCGGCCTGGAAGTTCTGAAAATGCGCGCTGGCGTTGTGCGCCGAAAGGATTTCCTCGCTGGCCCAGTGTTCGATCACATAGAAAGTCAGCGGATCGGCGAGGTCGCGGTGCAGGTCGTACTGGCTGCAGCCTTTTTCGGCGCGACTCGGTTCAACCAGTGCGCGCAGGGCGTTTTCGAGGGTGTCCTGCTGGCCGGGTTTGGCGATCAGGGTGGCGATGGCGGTGAATGCTTGGGACATGTGCGGCTCCGGTCGCGGGATAAATTCGCTTGAACCCATCATTGGCTATTTCTCGGCGCGATAAAACCGGCTAAAAGAGCAGTCTCTTTCAATATTTTTTTGATAATCGAGGCTGGGAATGCTGCGTTTCGACGATTTGCAGTTGTTCGTGCGCGCGGCGGATCTGGGCAGCCTGTCTGCAGCGGCGCGGGTGATGGACATGTCTGCCGCTGTGGCCAGCGCGGCGCTCAAACGCATCGAACAGCAACTGGGCGTGCGCTTGCTGGCGCGCTCGACCCGCAGCCTGCGCCTGACTGCCGAGGGCGAAGGCTTTCTCGAATACGCGCGGGCCGCGTTGAGTTCGCTGGACGAAGGCCGGCGTTTTCTCTCCAGCGCGCAGGATCAGGTCAGCGGCATCCTGCAGCTGTCGGCGCCTTCGGATTTCGGGCGCAACCTGTTGTTGCCATGGCTCGACGAGTTTCAACGCGAGCATCCGAAGCTGACCGTGCGCCTGTTGCTCGGTGATCGCATCGCCGACCTGTTCCGCCAGCCGGTGGACATCGCCCTGCGCTACGGCGAGCCAGAGGATTCGAGCCTGGTGGCGCTGCCCATCGCTCCGGACAATCGCCGCGTGCTTTGCGCCTCGCCGGCGTATCTGGCGCGCCACGGTGAACCGCGTCAGCTCGAACAGTTGGCGCAGCACAATTGCCTGCTGTACATGCTCGGCAGCCGCGTGCACGACCATTGGAGTTTTCATGACGGCAAACGTGAAGTCGGCCTGACGGTCAGTGGCGATCGCTTCAGCGATGACGCCGACGTCGTGCGGTTGTGGGCGGTGGCGGGGGCGGGAATCGCCTACAAGTCGTGGCTCGACGTTGGCGCGGATGTCCTTGCCGGACGCCTCAAGGTGTTGCTGCCGGAATTGCTCTGTGAGCGTGCTCCGCTGAATTTGTTGTGCGCCCATCGCGCACAATTGAGTAAGCCGGTGAACCTTTTAAGGGAAATGCTCGCCAGCCGATGCGCCGAATTGAGTAGTCAATTTCCGCATTTCCCGAAAGTTGATCATTAGTCGCAGGCAATTAGCGAAATTTCTCTCAGGAACTATCACCATTCGAGTCAGCCACGGCGCAGGAAGCGGCGTGCATCCCGCTTATACTAGCGACCGCCTCAAACCTGCACCGATAACCGGCCAGGACAGAATCCGCGTGGTTTTTCCAGGGCCTGGCGAGCGCTGCACAAACGCCGCGGACACGTCATTGACGGGTGCAGCAGCACCGGCCTGGCGTGCTCCGGTTCACGGCGTTTTACCCGTCTTGGCCGACGACACATTACTGGTCAAGATGTCTTCGAGCAGTAGACGATACGATTCAACAGGGAGTGAACACATGGAACATGCACCTTGCATCAGCCAGATCGCCACGCTGCTGGCCGACCCCAAGCGCAGTGCGATGATGTGGGCGTTGATGGATGGCTCGGCACGCCAGACCGAAGAGCTGGCGCTGCTGGCAGGGTTGTCGCCATCCTCGGCCAGTGCGCATCTGGGGCGTTTGTCCGCCGGGGGCCTGTTGAAAGTCGAGGTCCGTGGACGCAAGCGCTTTTTCCGCCTGGCAGCCCCGGAGATTGCGGCGGCCATCGAAGCCCTGGCCAGTGCCACCATCGCCAGCGCACCGCGAGAAATTCCTCACGTATTCAAACGCTCGACGCCGAGCGCCAATCCCCGGACTGCGCCGTCTTCACTGCTGCGTGCGCGCTTTTGCGATGACCATCTGGGGGGCACGCTGGCTGCCGATCTGTATCAGCGTCTGCTCGATGCCGGCTGGCTCGAACAGATCGAGCAGCGGGTCGTGGTGACCCTCAAAGGCTCGACGCAACTGGCCAACCGCGGGGTATTCATCCAGGCCCTCGCTCATCGCAAGGCTCAGGTGGCGTGTGCCTGTCCGGACTGGAGTGAACGTCGCCCGCACTTGGGCGGTTCACTGGGCGCGGCGGTGCTGCAACTGTTCATGCAGTCCGGCTGGCTGGTGCTGCCCAAGGACTCCCGAGCCTTGCAAGTGACCCCGGCCGGGCAGCGGGAAATCCAGCGTTTCGCCAAGGAAACCGAGCTGGAATTGGCGTAGTAGAGCGTTCGCCGGCCGACACTTCGACGCTGGCGTCGCCTGTGACTGCGAACAGGTCGTATCCAGAAAAAGCGCCGGGGCGTAATCGCGCACACTCGATCCGCACACATTGTGGATGGGGGATGGGGCATGGATACGCGAAACTTCAGCGCGGCAGAGCGCCTGGAACGGCTGCCGCTCAGCGGTTATCACCGGGTCATTTTCATCATCATCGCCCTGGCATTCTTTTTCGACTCCATGGACCTGGCCATGATGACGTTCCTGCTTGGCTCGATCAAAACCGAATTCGGCTTGAGCAGTGCACAAGCCGGCCTGCTCGCCAGTTCGAGTTTTTTCGGCATGGTGCTGGGGGCGTCGCTGTCGGGCATGCTCGCCGATCGTTTCGGGCGTAAACCGGTGTTTCAGTGGAGCATCGTGCTGTGGGGCGTGGCCAGTTATCTGTGTTCGACCGCGCAAACGGTCGAGAGCCTGACGCTGTTCCGCATCCTGCTGGGGATTGGCATGGGCATGGAGTTTCCGATTGCACAGTCGATGCTTTCCGAGTTGATCCCGGCGCAGCGGCGCGGGCGCTACATTGCATTGATGGACGGTTTCTGGCCGCTGGGTTTTGTTGCCGCCGGGGTGCTGTCGTACGTTCTGCTGCCGCTGATTGGCTGGCGCGACATCTTTCTGGTGTTGGCGGTGCCGGCGGTGTTTGTGCTGGCGATCCGTTTCTTTATTCCCGAATCACCGCGCTGGCTGGAGCAAGCCGGACGCCATGAGGCGGCGGACAAAGTACTGAGCGCGATCGAGGCCCGCGTGCGCACGTCGCTCGGTGTCGAAACGCTGCCTGAGCCGGTGCGCCTGCCAAGGACAGCAACGCCGCCGGGCAATTTCTTCTCGGCCCTCAAGCAGACCTGGTCACCGCAATACCGCCAGCGCACGACGATGATCTGGAGTCTGTGGTTTTTTGCCTTGCTCGGTTTTTACGGGCTGACGTCGTGGCTCAGTGCGTTGTTGCAACAGTCGGGTTTTGCCGTGACCCAGTCGGTGTATTACACCGTGCTGATTTCTCTGGGCGGGATTCCCGGGTTTCTGATGGCGGCGTGGCTGGTGGAGCGCTGGGGGCGCAAACCGGTGTGCATCGTGACGTTGCTCGGCGGCGGGGTGATGGCGTTTCTCTACGGGCAGAGCGCGGTGTTCGGCGGCAACGTCGCCTTGCTGATCAGCTCCGGGCTGCTGATGCAGTTTTTCCTGTTCGGCATGTGGGCAGTGCTCTACACCTACACGCCGGAGTTGTACCCGACCTCAGCGCGCGCCACAGGCTCGGGCTTTGCCTCGGCGATTGGCCGCGTCGGCTCGTTGCTCGGGCCGTTGGTGACCGGGCTGGTGTTCCCGATTACCGGGCAGGGCGGGGTGTTTGCGCTGGGTGCGCTGTGCTTTGCGATTGCGGCGGGGGTGGTGTGGCTGTTCGGGATGGAGACGCGGGGCAAGACGCTGGAAGAGCTGACTGAACTCGAGATTTCCAGCTAAACACAACTCCTGTGGGAGCGGGCTTGCCCGCGATGGCGGACTGTCAGTCAACATTGATGTTGGAACTGATTGCCTCATCGCGGGCAAGCCCGCTCCCACAGTTTTTGTATTGCTCTTTAAGGTTTTACCAGACGCGCATCCAGGCTGTTCTGCGCCAGGCGTTTAGCTTGATCCTGGGTCATGCCCAGGTGTTCATGCAGCGCATGGAAGTTCTCGGTGACGTAACCGCCGAAGTACGCCGGGTCATCCGAGTTCACCGTGACCTTCACCCCACGCTCGAGCATGTCGAGGATGTTGTGCTGCGACATGTGATCGAACACGCAGAGCTTGGTGTTCGACAGCGGGCACACGGTCAGCGGAATCTGCTCGTCGATGATCCGCTGCATCAGGCGCTCGTCTTCGATGGCGCGCACGCCATGGTCGATGCGCTGGATTTTCAGCAGGTCGATGGCTTCCCAGATGTATTCCGGCGGGCCTTCTTCACCGGCGTGGGCGACGGTCAGGAAGCCTTCGTGACGGGCGCGGTCGAACACACGCTGGAACTTGCTTGGCGGGTGACCCATCTCGGAGCTGTCCAGGCCGACGGCGACAAATGCATCACGGAACGGCAGCGCCTGATCGAGGGTTTTCTGCGCTTCGTCTTCGCTCAGGTGGCGCAGGAAGCTCAGGATCAGACCGCTGGTGATGCCCAGTTGCTGCTCGCCATCCTTGAGTGCCGCGGCGATGCCGTTGAGCACCACTTCAAACGGGATGCCCCGGTCGGTGTGGGTCTGCGGGTCGAAGAACGGTTCGGTGTGAATCACGTTCTGCGCTTTGCAACGCAGCAGGTAGGCCCAGGTCAGGTCGTAGAAGTCCTGCGAGGTGCGCAGTACGTCGGCGCCCTGGTAATACAGGTCGAGGAATTCCTGCAAGTTGTTGAAGGCGTAGGCCTTGCGCAGGGTTTCGACATCGCTCCACGGCAGGGCGATCTTGTTGCGTTCGGCCAGGGCGAACAGCAGCTCGGGCTCCAGCGAGCCTTCCAGATGCAGGTGCAGTTCGGCCTTGGGCAGGGCGTTGAGCCAATCGTACATATTCTTTTCTCATCAGGTGCAGATGGCGGCCATTCTACAGATGCGCGCCGAAACAATTGGCAAAACCTGACCAAGCGATTCATCACACCGCTTGCGGTTCACGGCGGTAGGCGTAGGTATCGGCGAAGCGTGACAGCAGGAATTCGGCGCAGGTGGTGGTCGGATATTTCGCCGGGTGCTGTGCGTCCTGGCAACCGGGCAGGCATTCGATGCGGGTGTCCGGGTGCGGTTCGGCGAAGAACGGCATCGAATAGCGATCCACCCCCAGCGGACTGATCACCCGATGCGGGGTCGAGCGATAACGGTCGTTGCTCCAGCGCGCCATCATGTCACCGAGGTTGACCACGAAGGTGCCGTCAATCGGCGGTGCGTCGATCCATTCACCTTTGACGTTCTTCACTTGCAGGCCGCCGGCGCTGTCCTGGTAGAGCAGGGTGATGCAGCCGTAATCGGTGTGCGCGCCGGCGCCTTGCTGCTCGGCGCTGCTGGCGGTGTGGCGCGGCGGGTAGTGGATCATCCGCAGCACACTGACCGGCTGATTGAAGCGGGTGTCGAAGAAGTCGCGTTCGATGCCCAGTGCAATAGTCATGGCGCGCAGCAGGGTTTGCGCCAGCGCCTGCATGTCGAGGTAATGCTGCTCCATCAGCGTTCGCCAACCGGCCATGTGCGGATGGCGATTCGGCCCGCGCAGCGGTTTTTCCGCAAGCACCTCGGGGTGATCCGCCGGCAGATGCAGACCCATGTCGAAGGTTTCTTTGAGGTCGCTGGGTTTGTCGGGATCGAGCTGTTCGGTGGCGATGGCGCCGTAGCCGCGATGATGGCGGGTCTGGGTGATGTCGATCCTGAGTTTTTCTTCTGTCGGTTGCGCAAAAAAGCGCTGGGCGTGGTTGAGCAGCGAATCGATGCGCTGCGCGGAAATCGGGTGACCCTTGATGTAGAAGAAGCCCCATTCGCGGCAGGCCTGGTCGATCTGTGAGGCGACGGTGGGCCAGGCGTTTTGGTCGTCGCTATAGAGCGGGCTGATGTCGATGATCGGGAGCTGATCCATACACAATCCTTGAGAGCGCTGAAGATCAAAATGTGGGAGCTGGCTTGCCAGCGATAGCGGTCTGACAGGCAACAATGATGTCGAATGTGAGGGCCTCATCGCTGGCAAGCCAGCTCCCACAGGGTCGATGCAAGTTTGAAGAGATTACTTCGGCATCTCGGCCTTCATCCCTTCCACGTAATAGTTCATCGACGCCAATTCCGCATTCGTCGCACTCACCCCCGCCGGGATTTTCTCAACGCCGGCCTGATCCTTGATCGGCCCGGTGAACGGTTGCAGCGCACCGCTCTTGATGTCGGCAATGATTTGCTCGGCCTCGGCTTTCACCGGTGCCGGCACCAGATCGCTGATCGGCAGTTCAACCGTGCCTTCCTTCAGCCCACCCCAGTAGTCCTGGGACTTCCAGTTGTGGTCGATCACGCTTTGCGTGGCCTGAATGTAGTGCGGCGCCCAGTCGTTGACGATCGAGGTCAGCACCGCTTTCGGGCCGAAGTGCGCCATGTCCGAGGCATAACCCACGGCGTAAACGCCACGCCGTTCGGCGGCCTGAATCGGCGCCGGGCTGTCGGTGTGCTGGAACACCACGTCCACACCCTGATCGATCAGCGCGTTGGCCGCATCGGCTTCCTTGCCCGGATCGAACCACGAGTTGACCCACACCACTTTGATTTCGGTGCCGGGGTTGTACTTGTTCAGCGCCAGCTGGATGGCGTTGATGTCGCGGATCACTTCCGGAATCGGGAACGAGGCGACATAGCCGATCTTCTTGGTCTTGGTCATCTTCGCCGCGAGGAAACCGCCGACGTAACGCCCCTCGTAAGTGCGCGCCAGATAGGTGCCGAGGTTCTTGTCCTGCTTGTAGCCGGTGGCGTGTTCGAAGGTCACCTTGGGAAACTGTTTGGCGACTTTCAGCGTCGGGTTCATGTAGCCGAAAGAGGTGGTGAAGATCAGGTCGTAGTTGTCCTTGGCCATGTTGCGAATCACCCGCTCGGCGTCGGCACCCTCGGCCACATTCTCGACGTAATTGGTGCTGATCTGCGCGCCGAATTTCTCCGCCAGCGCCTTGCGCCCCTGTTCATGCTGATACGTCCAGCCGTGGTCGCCGATCGGGCCGATGTAGACGAAACCGACCTTCAGCGGATCGGCAGCGCTGGCGCTCAGGCTGATCCCCAGACCGATGGCGGCGCACAGCAGTTTGTGCAGCGGACGTATGTGCATGAATTGGAGCCCCATTTTGTTGTGTGTGGACGGAGGCAATGCAAATTGCTGACCAACAGGACAACAAAGCCAAAGATCGCAGCCTGCGGCAGCTCCTACAGGGGATGCGCAACCTGTAGGAGCTGCCGCAGGCTGCGATCTTTTCAGCGTCGGAACCAACGCAGTGCAAGCCAGCGGATTCACGCTATCGGCTGGTGCGCTAAGGTGTAACGAAACGTTAGCGCCACGCCGCAGTCAGTAGCTCATTCGAATCTCTCGGCAAAAAGGCCCGCCATGCTCACGATCCTCAAGCAAGAAAGCTTTCTGCTGCTGGCGGTGATTGCCGCGTGCATCGCCTATCCACTGGAACACTGGATGCTGCACAGCGGGCAGATCGTCGCGTTGATTTCGGGTCTGGTTCTGATCGCCTTCATCGTTGCCGCCTCGATGCGCGTCGCTCATCAGGCCGAACTGCTCGCAGAAAAAGTCGGCGACCCTTACGGCACGATGATCCTGACCCTCGCTGCGGTGCTGGTGGAAGTGGTGATCCTGGCGATCATGATGAGCAACGAAGCCTCGGCCACACTGGTGCGGGACACGATCTACTCGGCGGTGATGCTCGACATCAACGGCATCCTTGGCCTCGCCGCGTTGATGGGCGGACTCAAGCACGGCGAGCAGTCGTACAACGATGATTCGGCACGCAGCTACAGCGTGATGATCCTCACCGCCATGGGCGTATCGATGGTGGTGCCGGAGTTTATTCCGGCGGCCAACTGGAAGGTTTATTCGGCGTTCACCATCGGTGCGATGGTGGTGCTTTACGCGCTGTTCCTGCGCATGCAGGTCGGGCCGCACAGTTACTTTTTCAGCTACAGCTACCCGGACAAACGCCGCAAGAAAGAGCCGGTGGAGGATGAGCCGAAACCGCTGAGCCTGGCCTGGTCGATCGGCATTCTGGTGTTCGGCGTGGTGGTGATCGGCGCCCTGGCCGAAGTGATGTCCAAGACCCTTGATCTGGGCCTGGAAGGCACGGGCGCACCGCCGGTGATCACGGCGATTCTGGTGGCGGCGATTTCCGCAGCGCCGGAGATTCTGACGGCGTTGCGTGCCGCGTTGGCCAATCGCATGCAATCGGTGGTGAACATTGCGATGGGCGCGTCACTGTCGACGGTCATTTTGACGGTGCCGGTGATGGAGGCGATGGCGCTGTACACCGGCCAGCCATTTCAGATGGCGATGACCCCGGTGCAGACGGTGATGATCTTCATCACGCTGATCGTCAGTGCGATCAACCTGAATGACGGCGAGACCAATGCCATCGAAGGCATGACGCACTTTGTGCTGTTTGCGACGTTCATCATGCTGTCGCTACTGGGCCTCTAGAAACACCACAAATCCCCCTGTAGGAGCTGCCGCAGGCTGCGATCTTTTGATCTTGTTTTAAAATCAAAATCAAGATCAAAAGATCGCAGCCTTCGGCAGCTCCTACAGAGTTTTTATTGGATCAGGTGCCGGCGATCAAATGGCGAGCCGCCTGGCTGTGATCGGCGATCAGGCCTTTGAGATCAAGGCCTTCGACCTGGCCATCAACCACCCGCCACTTGCCACCAATCATCACCCGGTCCGCCCGATCGGCACCGCACAACAGCAGCGCCGAAATCGGATCATGACTGCCGGAGAAACGCAGTTCATCGAGCTTGAACAACGCCAGATCCGCCTGCTTGCCCACCGCCAGCTCACCGATGTCGGTACGCCCCAACAGGCTTGCCGAGCCTTTGGTTGCCCAGCCCAGCACGCGTTCCGGGGTGATCCTCTCGGCCCCGTAACGCAGGCGCTGAATGTACAGCGCCTGCCGCGCTTCGAGGATCATGTTCGAGGCATCGTTGGAGGCCGAACCGTCCACGCCCAGACCGAACAGCGCACCGGCATCGGTCAGATCAATACTCGGGCAAATGCCGGAGGCCAGGCGCATGTTCGAACTCGGGCAATGGCAGATACCGGTGCCGGCCTGGCCGAGGCGGGCGATTTCGTCCGGGTTGAAGTGGATGCCATGGGCCAGCCAGGTGCGCGGGCCGAGCCAGCCGACGCTGTCCAGGTAGTCCACGGTGCGCAGGCCGAAACGCTGCAGGCAGAAATCTTCTTCGTCGAGGGTTTCGGCCAGATGCGTGTGCAGGCGCACGTCGAGTTGATTCGCCAGTTCGGCGCTGGCGGACATGATTTCCGGGGTCACCGAGAATGGCGAGCACGGGGCCAGCGCGATCTGAATTTGCGCACCGTCGCCGCGCTCGTGGTACTCGTGAATCAGGCGCTGGCTGTCGTCGAGAATCACCTGACCTTCCTGCACGGTCTGCTGCGGCGGCAGGCCACCGTCCTTCTCGCCGAGGCTCATCGAACCACGAGTGAGCATGGCGCGCATGCCCAGTTCGCGCACGGTGTCGACTTGCACGTCGATGGCGTTTTCCAGACCGTCCGGGAACAGGTAGTGGTGGTCGGCGGCGGTGGTGCAACCCGACAGCAGCAATTCAGCCAAAGCCACTTTTGTCGCAAGGGCGAGTTTTTCCGGGGTCAGCCGCGCCCATACCGGGTACAGGGTTTTCAGCCACGGGAACAACGGCTGATTGACCACCGGCGCCCAGGCGCGAGTCAGGGTTTGATAGAAGTGGTGATGGGTGTTGATCAGGCCCGGCAGGATCACATGCTCGCGGGCATCGAACACGTCATTGCATGGCGCGGACGGTTGCTGACCGGCTGCCAGCACTTCGACGATCACGCCGTCTTGCAGCACCAGACCGCCACGGGCATCGAGCGCGTTGGCCGTGAAAATGGCGAGGGGATTTTTTAACCAGGTACGGGTCGCAGGCATTGTGGCCGGCTCCTCTGAAAGTTGGGTTCAGGGTTGCCAGCTCAGTGTTGCCCTGTCTGCTGATCCAGGGTCGCCGCGAAGGACGAGGCGCGCAGTTTCAAACAAATCGCCGGATCGGGCAAGCCCAACCCGACAGCCAACGCATCACCCCCTGTAGGAGCTGCCGCAGGCTGCGATCTTTTGATCTTGTTTTTTACAATCAAAAGATCGCAGCCTGCGGCAGCTCCTACAGGGGGGGCAGTGCTTACCAGGGAATGGTTTCACCCTTGTAGTTGATGAAGTGATGCCCGCCCTTGCCGGTATACGCATTCACCTGATCAATCAGCCCGCGAGTGCTGGTCTCTACATCCAGATCAGCACCTTCACCGCCCATATCCGTTTTCACCCAGCCCGGATGCAACGACAGCACGGTGAGTTTCTGCTCGCCCAGCTGGGTGACGAAACTGTTGGTCATCGAGTTCAGCGCGGCCTTGCTCGCCTTGTACAGCGCCAACTCCGGCGCGTCCGGTACGGTGACGCTGCCCAGGCCGGAACTCATGAACGCCAGCACGCCGCTGCCGTCGCGGATCTGTCCGACGAAGCGCTGCGCGAGGTTGATCGGCGCCACGGCGTTGGTGAAAAACAGTTGCCCGACTTCGGCCAGGGTCGCGCCGCCCGGGGTTTGCACCTCCGGACCTTTGACCCCGGCGTTGACGAACAGCAGGTCGAAGGTCTCGCCCTTGAGCTGTTGGCTCAGGGCGATCACTGCTTGCTGGTCGTCCATGTCGAGTTTCTCGATCCGCACGTTACCCAGCGCTTGCAGCGCCTCAGCCTTCTGCGGATTGCGCACGGTGGCGGTCACTTGCCAGCCGTCGGCCAGCAGGGTTTTCACCAGCCCGAGGCCCAAGCCACGAGAGGCGCCGATGATCAGTGCGTGTTTTGCCTGGGACATGACGGGATTCCTTGAAAGTTACGGTTCACGGATTCAATGGACACGCCTGACCGAGCCGTTGTTGCAACTCTCGTCGCAACACATCAAGTTCGCTCATGCGGGTTTCGATCAAATGCAGTTTGTCGCGCAGCAACTGCGCCACGGCATTTTCCGGGTCGGGCGCGTTCCACAACGCGGCGACACTGTCGCCGATTTCGCCGAGAGTAAAACCCAGGCGCTGTGCAGTCTTGATGTAGAGCACCAGTTGCAGCATTTCCGGCGGGTAGTCGCGATAACCGTTGGCACTGCGTTGCGCCGCGATCAGTCCGCGTTGCTCGTAGAAACGCAAGGTGTCGCGGCTGACGGCGCTGGCCTGGGCTAATTCACCGATGCGCATACTGGGTCTCAAAAGAGGTCTTGACCCTGGAGCATACTCCAGGCTTTACCGTGAGTGCTCCCTGAATTTCTGGAGCATGGATGATGTGGACTTCGACCCAGTATCGAAACGTGGTGCGCGGCAGCGCCTGGTATGACCTGATCGTGACGGCGGCGTTTGCCACGCCGTGGAGTTTTGCTGTGTTGCACGGTTTTTTGACCGCGTTGAATTTGCCCGGTGAGCTGCCTGCGTTTCAGCCCGTGCATATGTTGATGGCAAACCTGCTGGGCTCGGTGGTTTGTGTGTGGGCGGTGCTGCGCATTCGTGATCCGCAACCGGTGTATGGGCGCTATGACGCGGTGGCGCGGTTTCTGTTTGCGGCTTGGCAGGCGTATGCCCTGATGCATGGCGCCAGTTCGTTGCTGATCGGTTTTCTGGTCTTCGAGTTGGCGTGGGGCGTTGCGCAGGTGTTGCCTGTCAGGGCCCCATCGCTGGCAAGCCAGCTCCCACAGGGATCGAGGGTGTAAGTGAAATCCATATCACACTGCAAAAATCTGTGGGAGCTGGCTTGCCAGCGATGAGGTCGGTGAAATCACCGCCTTAATGCCCGGCCTGCCACGGCTGCCCCAACGACACCGGCGCATACAACCGAGTCCGAACGGCATCGCGCGACAACAGCACCAACACCACAATCGTCGCCACATACGGCAGCATCGCCAGCAGGCTCGATGGAATCGCCAGCCCCAACCCCTGCGCCACCAGGTGCAGGATGCTGGCGAGGCCGAACAGGTACGCCCCGAGCAACAAGCGCCACACCCGCCAACTGGCGAACACCACCAGCGCCAGCGCAATCCATCCACGCCCGGCGGTCATGTTCTCGGCCCACATCGGTGTGTACGCCAGCGACAGATACGCCCCGGCCAGCCCGGCCATCGCCCCGCCAAACAGCACCGCCAGCGTGCGCACGGTCAGCACCGGCAGGCCCATCGCACTGGCCGCGTCCGGGTTCTCGCCAACGGCCTGAATGATCAAGCCGACACGGCTCTTGATGATCACCCAGGCCACCAGCGCAAACAGCGCGAACGACAGATACACCAGCAGATCCTGAGCAAACAGCATCCGTCCAATCAGCGGAATCTCACTCAAGTACGGAATCGCCAACGGCTCGAATCCGGCCAGCGGCTTGCCGACCCACGCCGCGCCGACAAAGGTCGACAGGCCCACGCCGAAAATCGTCAGCGCCAGCCCGGTCGCCACCTGATTGGCGTTGAACACCAGCGCCACCAAGGCAAACAGCGACGACAGCAGCATCCCCGCCAGCATCGCCAGCAGCACACCGAGCCACAGGCTGCCGCTGTTGAGGGCGACGATAAAACCGATCACCGCGCCAAACAGCATCATTCCTTCCTGGCCGAGGTTGAGCACGCCGCTCTTTTCGCAGATCAACTCACCCAGCGCCACCAACAACAGTGGCGTGCCGCAACGCACCATGGCGTAGAAAATATTGCTCAGCAGATCGATATCCATCATAGCGCTCCGGCGGTTACGGCAAGGGACGATGCGCGCCGTGTCCAGCGCAGTTTCAGACGTGGCCGATAGAGAATCAGCACGTCGCAGGCCAGCAGGAAAAACAGCATCATTCCCTGGAACAGTTGGGTGATCGCTTGCGGCAGATTGAGGGTCATCTGCGCGCTCTCACCGCCGATGTACAGCAGCGCCATCAGCAGGCTGGAGAACAGAATCCCGATCGGGTTCAACCGCCCGAGAAACGCCACGGTGATTGCTGCATAGCCATAGCCCGGCGAGACTTGCGGCACCAATTGCCCGATCGGCCCGGTCACTTCGCAAACCCCGGCCAGCCCGGCCAAGCCGCCGCTGATCAACAGCGCGAGCCAGATCAGACGTTTTTCGCGAAAGCCGACGAACCCTGCGGCACGTTTATCCAGACCGAGCACTTTGATCTGGAAACCGACAAAGCTTTTCTGCAACAACACCCACACCGCAACCAGCGCGAGCAGGGCGAAATACACCCCGGCATGCACTCGCCCATCCTCCATCAGCAGTGGCAGGCGACTGGCGTCGCCGAACATCGCCGACTCGGGAAAGTTGTAGCCGGCCGGATCCTTCAGCGGCCCGTGCACGCAGAACAGCAACAGGTTCAGCGCGATGTAATTGAGCATGATGCTGGTGAGGATTTCGTTGGCGTTGAAGCGTGTGCGCAGCCATGCCGTCAGCCCGGCCCAAGCGGCGCCGGCGCAGGTGCCGGTGAGCAGGATCAGCACCAGTGCCCAGCGGCTTTGCAGGTCGATGATGTTCACCGCCAAGGCACTGCCGGCGAGTGCGCCGAGGAGCAATTGACCTTCGGCGCCGATGTTCCAGATCCGCGCTTGATAAGCCACCGCCAGACCGAGTGCGCAAAGCAGAATCGGCAGCGCCTTGACCAGCAGTTCGGAGACGCCATACAGATCGCTGATCGGTGCGATCAACAGCGTGTGCAAGGTTTGCAGCGGCTCATGCCCCAGGGCGATGAACAACAGCGAGCCGCAACCGAGGGTCAGCAGCGCCGCCAGCAACGGCGAGCACCACAGCATCAGGCGCGATTGCTGGCCACGGGGTTCGAGAGAAAGCAGCATGTTGGGGAAACTCCGTCAGGCCGTGGCCGATGAATGCGCGTGGTTGATGTGCCCGGCCATCCAGCCGCCGACATCGCTCAGCAGGGTGTCGGTGGTGTTCTGCAGCGGCGACAGACGCCCCGCGTACAGCGCGCCGAGGCGGTCGCTGATCTGGAACAGTTCGTCGAGGTCTTCGGAGATCACCAGGATCGCCGCGCCGGCATCGCGCAGGGCAATCAGCGCGCGGTGAATGGTCGCCGCCGCGCCAACGTCGACGCCCCAGGTAGGGTGCGCGGCGATCAGCAGTTTCGGTTGCTGGAGGATTTCCCGGCCAAGAATGAATTTCTGCAGATTGCCACCGGACAGGCTGCGTGCGGCAGCGTGAGTGCCCGGGGTTTTCACCCCGAAGCGCTGAATGACCTGTTGGGCGAGAGCCTCGACTTTGCCGCGCTCGATCAAGCCATGGTTGACCAGTCCTTGCTGGAAGGCCGTGAGCAGGGCGTTGTCAGCCAGACTCAGTTCCGGCAACGCGCCGTGGCCCAGGCGTTCTGCCGGGACAAACGCCAGACCGAGTTGGCGCCGCGCATCCGGGCGCAAATCAGCGACCGCTTGCCCGGCGAAACGAATCGTTGTCGCGCTGTCGCGAGGCAGGGTTTGCTCACCGCTGAGCAGGGCGAGCAACTCATCCTGGCCATTGCCCGCGACCCCGGCGATACCGACGATTTCGCCGCTGCGTACTTGCAGGTCGATATCGCTCAGCGAACAACCGAAGGAATCGGGGTTGTGCCAGCTCAAACCGTTGACCTGTAGAAAATCCGCGCCGCCACTGACCTTCGGGTATTCGCCGATCAACGCCGCCGCTTCGCCGACCATCATCTGCGCCAACTGCTGATCCGAGCATTCGGCGGGGACGCAATGTCCAGCTACTCGTCCGCCACGCAACACCGTCGCGCTATGGCACAGCGCGCGCACTTCCGCGAGTTTGTGGCTGATGAACAGAATGCTGCAGCCCTCGGCCGCCAGACGACGCAGGGTGATGAACAACTCGTCGGCCTCTTGCGGTGTCAGCACCGACGTCGGCTCGTCGAGGATCAGCAGGCGGATGTCCTGCATCAGGCAGCGGATGATTTCCACCCGTTGTCGCTCGCCAATCGACAGGCTGTGGACAAGTCGCTCCGGCTCCAGCGCCATGCCGTAGCGGCGCGATACTTGGCGAATCTTCGACTCCAGTTGTTTCGGCGTTCCGGCTCTGGCGCCCATCGCCAAGGCAATGTTCTGCGCCACATTGAGGGTTTCGAACAGCGAGAAATGCTGAAACACCATGCCGATCCCCAACTGCCGGGCCTGTGCCGGGTTGCGAATATTCACCCGTTGCCCCTGCCAGAGCATTTCGCCGGAATCGGCCTGGGTCACGCCGTAGATGATCTTCATCAAGGTACTTTTGCCCGCGCCGTTCTCACCCAGCAGTGCGTGGATTTCTCCCGGCGCGATGCTCAGGTCGATGGCGTCATTGGCCAGACAACCGGGGTAGCGTTTGCTGATCTGGCGCAGTTGCAGGCGCGGCGTTGAATCTGGGCTTGGCATGACAGGCTCGACTGGCTTGGAGTTGTGCCTGTGGATAAAGCAATTTCCTGGCCATTGAGTCAGGAACGCCCGCCGTCACTGTCGCCGCGCGCCGGCGGCAGAGCTTCGCGATGAAAATCGCAGGGGGAGCGGGCACCAATTCAGCGCAAAGCTGTTGATCCGGCTCCACTTTTGCACCGTGACGAACTGGTTAAAAAACGAGCAACCGGGTCGAAGCTATACAGAACCTGCGGCTGCGCCAGCCATGAACGGGTTATCCACAGGTTGCTCCACAGTATTTGTGCGCAATTGGAAATCCTTGGCATAAGCGCCGCAGTGCTATCTCCCAAAGGTGATAAAAAGCGCTAACTATTTGTTTTTACGTGGGATTAATCTTTTTCAGGTGGAATGGACGAAAATTGAGCAAATCGCGCAAAGCCACGTGACAGAAGGGTTACAGCCATATGTGCTCAGGTTATCCACAGTCGGGTGCACAGCAGATGTGGGCAACTCCGTGGAATAAGCAGATTGTGGGCTGCCCTAAAAGATCGCAGCCTTCGGCAGCTCCTACAGGGAAACGCAAAGTCCTGTGTAGGAGCTGCCGAAGGCTGCGATCTTTTGATCTTCTAACGCTGCAGCACTATCCGCCCCCGACTCAAATCCGCCAACTGCGTTTGCAGCAACTCGATCTGCGCCTCACCCACTGCCAACTGCAACTCAACACCATTGGCAGTGAAGTTTTCTTCCACTACCAAGCCACCCAGATCCGCCACCCGCAGCTTCACCAACGCCAACTCGGCAAAGCCGCAGGCACAACTGAGCGGCACACGGCTGATCAACTCGACTTTTGCCGCCGCTTGCAGGCACTTGTTCGCGCCGCCGCCATAGGCCCGGGCCCAACCGCCGGTACCCAATTGAATGCCGCCATACCAGCGGATCACCAGCACCGCGACCTGGTCGCAATCCTGCGCCTCGATGGCTGCCAGAATCGGTCGTCCGGCGGTGCCGCCGGGTTCGCCATCGTCGTTGCTGCGGTATTGAGCACCGATTTTCCACGCCCAGCAGTTGTGCGAGGCATTCAAGTCGCTGTGTTGTTCGAAGAACGCCTGCGCGTCGGCGGGGCTGCCGATCGGCGCGGCGAAGGTGATGAAGCGGCTTTTGCGAATCTCTTCGCGGTACTCGCAAAAACCGCTGAGGGTGAAAGGCATAAACGTCTTAAATAGTCGGGGTGAGGCCGCAGCCTTTGAGAATGATGCGGATCAGGTTGTTGCCGGCGTCTTCCATGTCCTGTTTGGTCAACTTGTTGCGCCCGCTGACGCGGCAGATCTGCGTGGCGAAGTCGGCGTAATGCTGGGTGCTGCCCCACAGCAGGAAGATCAGGTGCACCGGATCCACCGCGTCCATCTTGCCGGCATCGATCCACGCCTGGAACACGGCCGCGCGGCCCTGGAACCAGGCGCGGTAATCCTGGTTGAAATACTCGGTCAGGCATTCGCCGCCGCTGATCACTTCCATCGCGAAGATCCGCGACGCCTGCGGTTGGCGGCGGGAGAATTCCATCTTGGCGCGAATGTAGCGGGTCAGCGCTTCGGCCGGATCATCCTCGGCGGTCAGGGTGTTGAAGGTGCTGTCCCACAGCTCGATGATGTTGCTCAGCACCGCCACGTACAACCCAAGCTTGTTGGTGAAGTAGTAATGCAGGTTCGCCTTGGGCAACCCGGCATTCTGGGCGATGGTGTTCATGCTGGTGCCTTTGTAACCGTGACGGGCGAACTCGTCTTCGGCGGCTTTGAGGATGGTCTCTTCGTTCTTCTGACGAATGCGGCTGGCGGGTTTGCCGCCGTGAGCGGGGACTTCAAAGGTCATAGGCACTTCCGGTTTGTCTGTGGGTGCAACCAGTTGCGTTGATAACGCACCCACAGGCATCCGACAAGTCCTGAAGCAATAAAACCGTTACGCCTGTTCGATCTTGTTCAGCGCTGCGGCGGATTCGACGGGGTTGGTTTTCGCTTCTGGCAGTAACAGGCAGAGGATGATCGCGGTCAGGCCACCGCTGGTGATTGCCGAGTCGAACAGGTTCTGCACCAGTTTCGGCAGCAGGTGCAGCAGGTTGGGTTGCGCGGCAATGCCCAGGCCGACGCCGAGCGAGGTGGCGATGATCAGCATGCTGCGTCGGTCCAGCGGCGACTGTGCGAGGATCCGCACCCCGGCCGCCGCCACGCTGCCGAACATCACCAGAGTGGCGCCACCGAGCACCGGTTTCGGGATCTGTTGCAGCACCGCGCCGATCATGGGGAACAGGCCGAGACAAAACAGGATCGCACCGATGTAAAGTCCGACATAGCGGCTGGCGACGCCGGTCAACTGGATCACGCCGTTGTTCTGCGCAAACGTGGTGTTGGGGAAGGCGCTGAAGGTGGCGGCGATCATGCAGCTCACGCCGTCACCGAGCACGCCGCCACGCAGTCGGCTTATATAAGAGGGGCCGCTGATCGGCTGGCGGGCGAGCATGCAATTGGCCGTGAGGTCGCCGACGGTTTCGATGGTGCTGATCAGATAAATCAGCGCGACGGGCAGGAAAGCCGTCCAGTCGAAGCTGAACCCGAACTTGAACGGCGCAGGAAGACTGACCAGCGGCAGGTCAGGCAATGCCTGTGGGACCAGTTTTCCGCTGAACCACGCGGCCAGACTGCCAAGCAGCAGTCCGACAATGATTGCCGACAGCCGCACCCACGGCGTGTTCGAGCGATTGAGCAGGATGATCGTCAGCAACACGAACACCCCCAGCGCCAGATTGCCCGGCGCGCCGAAGTCCGGCGCATTGAATCCACCGCCCAGATCGGTGATGCCGACCTTGATCAGACTGACGCCGATCAGGGTGATGACGATCCCGGTCACTAGCGGCGTAACAACCCGGCGTAATTGACCGATGAAACGGCTGAGGACGATCTGCACCACGGCGCCGAAAAAGCACACGCCGAAGATCATCGCCAGAATGTCTTCCGGGCTGCCGCCGCGCTGCTTGACCAGAAATCCGGCGGACAGCACCGCGCCGAGGAAGGCAAAACTGGTGCCCTGCAAACAGATCATCCCGGCGCCGATGCCGAACGGCCGCCGCGCCTGAATAAAGGTGCCGACGCCCGACACCATCAAGGCCATGCTGATCAGGTACGGCAAGTGCGCGGTCAGCCCGAGGGCCGAGCCAATCACCAGCGGCGGGGTGATGATGCCGACGAAACTGGCGAGCACGTGTTGCAGGGCGGCGAGGATTGCGGCGGGTGGTTTGGGGCGGTCGTCGAGGCCGTAAATCAGGTCGCTGGACGGTACGGAGTCTGGCTGCATGGCTGAGGGCTTCTTATCAAAGGAACGAAGTAATTCCTCCTCTGCAAAAACCTGTCCACTTGCTCAACTTATTCTCTCTGTAGGAGCTGCCGAAGGCTGCGATCCCTTGATCTTGCTGTACTTCACCAACATCGCAATCCCGATCAACGCGTCGCCGCCAAACTCTCTAAAAAGCTCTCCAGCACCAAATGAGGGCGCCTACCCTTGCGCGTGACCGATGCCAGACTCAAATCATAAAAACGCGTCTTCGATTTCAGCGCACGCAAACGGCCTTGCTGCACCCACAAACTGGCGTAGTGATCCGGCAGATAACCGATGTAACGCCCGGTCAGAATCAGAAACGCCATGCCCTCACGATCGGACGCGCTGGCTGTGCAATTGAGCGCCTGATAATGCGCCTGAATCTCCGCCGGCAAACGGAACGTCGGGGCAATCGCGTCCTGGCTGTTCAGGCGCTCGTCATCCAGTTGCTTGTCATCGACATAAAACAGCGGATGACCCACCGCGCAATACAACAGCGAACGTTCGCTATACAAAGGTTGATATTCCAGCCCCGACAGCGCACTGGCCTGCGGCACCACGCCGACATGCAGGCGGCCGTCGAGCACGCCTTGTTCGACTTCATTGGGCGCGATCATGCGGATCTGGATCTGCACGTCCGGCCCGCGTTCCTTCAACTGGGCGAGGGCATGGGTGATGCGCATGTGCGGCAGGGTGACGAGGTTGTCGGTCAGGCCAATGATCAGTTCGCCACGCAGGTGCTGGTGCAGGCCGTTGACCTCGGTGCGGAAACTTTCCAGCGCACTTAACAGTTGCAACGCCGATTGATAAACCTCGCGGCCCTCTTCGGTCAGCGAGAAGCCGGCGCGCCCGCGCTGGCACAGGCGCAGGCCGAGACGCTGTTCGAGATCGCTCATCTGCTGGCTGATCGCCGAGCGACCGATGCCGAGCACGGTTTCCGCCGCCGAGAAGCCGCCGCACTCCACCACGCTGCGGAAAATCCGCAGCAGGCGAATATCAAAATCACTGACCTGGGCCAGCGGATCGGGGCGACGGCTGCTCATATTGTTGTTCTCATTGTTTAGCAGACTTCTAACTGAAGGTTAGAAAAGTTGGATTTCACCGACTTTATCGCCGTGGCAATTTAGCTGCAACAACGCTTTTTATCTCCCTGATGCTTATGCCCTGCGAGGTTTTGCCCGATGAACATGCCTGAAAACGCGCCGTCGCCACTGGCCAGCCAACTGAAGCTGGACGCGCACTGGATGCCGTACACCGCCAACCGCAACTTCCAGCGCGATCCGCGTCTGATCGTTGGCGCCGAAGGCAGCTGGCTGATCGACGACAAGGGCCGCAAGGTTTATGACTCGCTGTCCGGTCTGTGGACCTGCGGCGCCGGGCACACCCGCAAGGAAATCCAGGAAGCGGTCTCCAAGCAACTGGGCACTCTCGATTACTCGCCAGGCTTCCAGTACGGCCATCCGCTGTCGTTCCAGCTCGCCGAGAAGATCACTGACCTGACCCCGGGCAATCTGAACCACGTGTTCTTCACTGACTCCGGCTCCGAGTGCGCCGACACTGCAGTGAAAATGGTCCGTGCCTACTGGCGCCTGAAAGGCCAGTCGACCAAGACCAAAATGATCGGCCGTGCCCGTGGCTATCACGGCGTGAACATCGCCGGCACCAGCCTCGGCGGCGTCAACGGCAACCGCAAACTGTTCGGTCAGGCGATGATGGATGTCGATCACCTGCCGCACACGCTGCTGGCCAGCAATGCATTCTCCCGTGGCATGCCGGAGCAGGGCGGTATCGCGCTGGCTGATGAACTGCTGAAGTTGATCGAACTGCACGACGCATCGAACATCGCGGCGGTCTTCGTTGAGCCAATGGCCGGTTCCGCTGGCGTACTGGTTCCGCCTCAGGGTTACCTGAAGCGTCTGCGCGAGATCTGCGATCAGCACAACATCCTGCTGGTGTTCGACGAAGTGATCACCGGTTTCGGCCGCACCGGTTCGATGTTCGGCGCCGAGAGCTTTGGTGTAACCCCGGATCTGATGTGCATCGCCAAGCAAGTCACCAACGGCGCGATCCCGATGGGCGCGGTGATTGCCAGCTCCGAGATCTACCAGACCTTCATGAATCAGCCGACTCCGGAATACGCGGTGGAATTCCCGCACGGCTACACCTACTCGGCGCACCCGGTGGCGTGCGCCGCTGGTCTGGCGGCACTCGACCTGTTGCAAAAGGAAAACCTGGTGCAGAGCGTGGCCGACGTCGCCCCGCATTTCGAAAACGCCCTGCACGGCCTGAAAGGTTCGAAGAACGTCATCGATATCCGTAACTACGGCCTGGCCGGTGCGATCCAGATCGCGGCCCGTGATGGCGACGCCATCGTGCGTCCGTTCGAGGCCGGCATGGCCCTGTGGAAAGCCGGGTTCTACGTGCGCTTCGGCGGCGACACCCTGCAGTTCGGCCCAACCTTCAACAGCAAGCCGCAAGACCTCGATCGTCTGTTCGACGCGGTTGGCGAAGTGCTGAACAAGCTCGACTGATTTTTCCCTCTATATATACCTGCGAATAACAGGCGCCCCATGCGGGCGTCTGTACACAAGAATTCAGGAGTTTTCGATGAGCGTTATCCCGCATTTGATCAATGGCGAACTGGTGACCGAGAACGGTCGCGCGGTTGATGTGTTCAACCCGTCTACCGGTCAGGCGATCCACAAGCTGCCGCTGGCCACCCGCGAAACCATTCAACACGCGATCGACGCCGCCAAGGCTGCGTTCCCGGCATGGCGCAACACCCCGCCGGCCAAACGTGCCCAGGTGATGTTCCGCTTCAAGCAACTGCTGGAGCAGAACGAAGCGCGTATTTCGCAATTGATCAGCGAAGAACACGGCAAGACCCTCGAAGACGCCGCCGGTGAACTGAAGCGTGGTATCGAGAACGTCGAGTTCGCCTGCGCTGCCCCGGAAATCCTCAAGGGTGAGTACAGCCGCAACGTTGGCCCGAACATCGACGCGTGGTCGGACTTCCAGCCACTGGGCGTGGTTGCTGGTATCACACCGTTCAACTTCCCGGCGATGGTGCCGCTGTGGATGTATCCGCTGGCGATCGTCTGCGGTAACTGCTTCATTCTCAAACCATCCGAGCGTGACCCGAGCTCGACGCTGTTGATCGCTCAACTGTTGCTGGAAGCTGGCCTGCCGAAAGGCGTGCTGAGCGTGGTGCATGGCGACAAGACAGCAGTGGACGCGCTGATTGAAGCGCCGGAAGTCAAAGCACTGAGCTTCGTTGGCTCGACGCCGATTGCCGAGTACATCTATGCCGAAGGCACCAAGCGCGGCAAGCGCGTTCAGGCACTGGGCGGGGCGAAGAACCACGCGGTACTGATGCCGGATGCGGATCTGGACAACGCGGTCAGCGCGCTGATGGGCGCGGCCTACGGTTCCTGCGGTGAGCGCTGCATGGCGATTTCGGTCGCAGTGTGTGTCGGCGATCAGGTAGCGGATGCGCTGGTGGCGAAACTGGTCCCGCAGATCAAGGCACTGAAAATCGGTGCCGGCACTTCGTGTGGCCTGGACATGGGGCCACTGGTAACCGGTCAGGCGCGGGACAAGGTCAGTGGTTATGTCGATGACGGTGTGGCAGCGGGCGCGACCTTGGTCGTCGATGGTCGCGGCTTGAGCATTCCGGGTAACGAAGAGGGCTTCTTCCTCGGCGGCTGTCTGTTCGACAACGTCACCCCTGAGATGCGCATCTATAAGGAAGAGATCTTCGGGCCGGTGTTGTGCGTGGTCCGGGTCAACAGCCTGGAAGAAGCGATGAAGCTGATCAACGATCACGAATACGGCAACGGCACCTGCATCTTTACCCGTGACGGTGAAGCGGCGCGTCTGTTCTGCGACGAGATCGAAGTCGGCATGGTCGGCGTCAACGTACCGCTGCCGGTACCGGTTGCCTACCACAGCTTCGGCGGCTGGAAGCGTTCGCTGTTCGGCGACTTGCATGCCTATGGCCCGGATGGTGTGCGCTTCTATACCCGTCGCAAGGCCATCACCCAGCGCTGGCCGCAGCGTGCGAGCCATGAAGCTTCGCAATTCGCTTTCCCTAGCTTGTAAGTAGCAGGGCAGTGCATAGAAGGCCGACCTTATAAGGTCGGCCTTCGCGTTTCGGGCTTTTTTGACCGATATGACAGATTTATGAAAATAAGGGTTGACGGCAGATTCTGAGTCTCTATAATTCGCCCCACTTCCGGCGCAGTCGAAACGGAAAACTCCTTGAGATTCAATGAGTTGCGCAGTTTTCGGCAGCGGTTTGCTTCAGTTCATCGAAGCCTGGAAGGAGTTGAAAGGGCAGTGATGTTTGGCTCTTTTGACGTTTCGATCTTCTCGGTCGAAAGCGGAGAAAAAGAGGTGTTGACAGCAGCGTGTAACGCTGTAGAATTCGCCTCCCGCTAACGAGAGATCGGAAGCGCAAGTGGTTGAAGTTGTTGAAGAAATCTTCGA
>NZ_JBRFIX010000017.1:0-74303 GCF_053456425.1 Pseudomonas sp. LF020 | reverse complement strand
ATTGGCGCTTTGGGTAGAAGGGGCGGGACGAGAAGTCTCCCACGGTCTGTACTGGTCAGAGTCAGAATCGAGTCTGTAGTCCCGCCCACCCCTTCAAGTCTAAACATACAAGCGAGCCTGCTCGCGATGCGTTGACGTCTTACGCCGTTGCCAATGAGCCACGCTGCGAAACACTCAAGAATCGCAACAGCGCCAGCAGCGGGAACGCGCTACCGACAATCACGATCCACAACCAGCCGCCATGCTCATACACCGCACTGGCGACCGACGAGCCGAAGGCGCCGCCGATGAAGATGCTGGTCATGTACAGCGCATTCAGGCGACCACGGCTTTTGGCGTCCAGCGAGTAGACCGCGCGCTGGCCGAGGACCATGTTCATCTGTACGCAGAAGTCCAGTACCACGCCGGTCACGGCCAGGCCGATGACGCTGTAGGCCGGATGAATGAACGCCGGCAGAAAGCTCAGGCTGGCGAACAGCATGGCCAGCAGTGAAGCGATGCGGGTGTGGCCGGCGTCAGCCAGGCGGCCGCTGATCGGCGCGGCGATGGCACCGATGGCGCCGACCAGGGCGAAGATCGCGATCTCGCTTTGCGACAGACCGTGGTTGCGCGCCAGTTCCAGCGGCACCGCGGTCCAGAACAGACTGAAGGTGGCGAACATGCAGCCCTGATAAAACGCTCGCTGACGCAGCACCGGTTGCTGGCGCAGCAGCGTCCACAGCGAGCCGATCAGTTGGCCGTATGTAGCGCTGTGATCCGGTTGACGCTTGGGCACGGTCAACGCCAGCACCACGCTGATCGCCGCCATCAACGCCGCAGCAATCATGAACATCGCGCGCCAGCCGAAATGGTCAGCCACTACGCTCGACACCGGTCGCGCCAGCAGGATGCCCAACAGCAGGCCGCCCATGATCCCGCCGACCACCCGGCCCCGGGATTCTTCCGGCGCCAGATGCGCGGCCAGCGGAATCAGGATCTGTACCGACACCGAACTGAAACCCACCAGCAACGAGATCAGCAGGAACACATTCGGCTGACTGGTGAACGCCGCGCCGAGCAGGCTGGCAATCGCCACCACGGTGGTGATGATCATCAGCCGGCGGTTCTCCAGCAGGTCGCCCAGCGGCACCAGAAAGAACAGGCCCAGCGCATAACCGATCTGCGTCAGCGAGACGATGAAGCTGGCCATGGTGTCGGAGAGACCGATGTCCGGCGCGATCAGGCCGATGATCGGCTGCGCGTAGTAGATGTTGGCGACGATCGCGCCGCAGCAGAAGGCGAACAGCAGCACCATGCCTCGGGTCATTGCGTGAGTTGTGGCGTTCATAAGGTTTCTCGATCCAGCGAAAGGGAATGCGGTGAGGCTAAGGGACGCACCGGAGCGGCGGTAGAAGCCTTGTATCGATAGCAGTTATTCCGTTGCGGAATAATTGGCTTCAGCGGCGGTGTCGTCCATCGGCGAACCTTGCGTCCGGCCGGGGAGGGCAGATGATACATTCACTTACATCTTCTTCGATAGCGTGCTTATGTTTACCGCTGCGCTTTTACTGTTCATCACCGGAGGATTGCCATGTTGCGCCAGCTGCTGCGTCACACCACCACGATTGCCTTGATCGGCTTGCTCAGTGCCAATGCGGTGCAGGCCGCTGATGCCCCGGGTACGCGGCTCGGCGTGCGCGGCGAGATCACCGGGGTCAGCGCCGACTCGCTGAAAGTCCACGTCAATAGCGGCGAGAACGTGGTGATCCGGTTGAACCCGGACACCAAGGTTCGCGCCGTCACCCTGGCCAATATCGAGGACATCAAGCCCGGCAGCTACATCGGTTCGGCCGCCATGCCGCAGGAGGATGGCACGCTCAAGGCAATGGAAGTGCACGTATTCCCACCGGAACTGGCCGGCAGCGGTGACGGCCATCGGCCCTTTGATCTGGCCAAGGGCAGCAGCATGACCAATGGCAGCGTCGGCGATCTAGTGGTGAGCAATGGACGGGTGCTGACCGTCAACTACAAGGGCGGGCAGCAGAAGATCCTGGTGCCGGAGGATGTACCGATCGTCAATCTGACGCCGGGGGATCGGAGTTTGCTCAAGGTTGGGGTGAAGATTGTCAGCTTCGTCACCCAGGACGGCGACGGCACATTAACGGCGCAATCGATTTCCGCCGGCAAGGATGGCGTCACGCCGCCGATGTAAAAGCCCCTCACCCTAACCCTCTCCCGGAGGGAGAGGGAACTGATTGGGGGATGCTGAAGCAATACGCTGACCTGAAACTCCGTTGCCGAATCCATAATCTATAAGGTCTTTCAGGTCGATGTAACTCGCCAGGCACCTCGGCCGGCCCCCTCTCCCTCCGGGAGAGGGCTGGGGTGAGGGCAAAACTGCCATGAAAAAGGCGACCACTGAGGGTCGCCTTTTTCATGTCCGCCAAATCTTACTGGCTGTAGATCTGATCAAAGATCCCGCCATCATTGAAGTGAGTCTTCTGCACCGAACGCCAGTCGCCGAAGGTCTTTTCCACCGACAGGAAGTCGACTTTCGGGAAACGGTCGGTGTACTTCGCCAGCACCGCCGGATCCCGTGGGCGCAGGTAGTTGGCGGCGGCGATTTCCTGGCCTTCCGGCGACCACAGGTACTTCAGGTATTCATCGGCGGCGGCGCGGGTGCCTTTCTTGTCGACCACTTTGTCGACCACCGACACCGGTGGCTCGGCTTCGGCGGAGACGCTTGGGTAGATCACTTCGAACTGATCGCGACCGAATTCGCGAGCGATCATCTCGGCCTCGTTCTCGAAGGTCACCAGCACGTCGCCGATCTGGTTGGTCATGAACGTGGTGGTCGCGGCGCGGCCACCGGTATCGAGCACCGGCGCTTGCTTGAACAGTTTGCCGACGAAGTCCTTGGCCTTGTTCTCGTCACCGCCGTTCTTCAGCACGTAGCCCCAGGCCGAGAGGTAGGTGTAGCGGCCATTGCCCGAAGTTTTCGGGTTCGGCACGATCACCTGCACGCCGTCCTTGAGCAGGTCGGGCCAGTCTTTCAGGGCTTTCGGGTTGCCTTTGCGCACGATGAACACCGTGGCCGAGGTGAACGGCGCGCTGTTGTTCGGCAGGCGGGTGACCCAGTTCTCCGGCACCAGTTTGCCGTTGTCGGCGAGGGCGTTGATGTCGGTCGCCATGTTCATGGTGATGACATCAGCCGGCAGACCGTCGATCACCGAACGCGCCTGCTTGCTCGAACCGCCAAAGGACATCTGCACTGTGATGTTTTCGTTATGCTCGGCCTGCCAGTGTTTCTGGAACGCAGTGTTGTAGTCCTTGTAGAAATCGCGCATCACGTCATAGGAGACGTTGAGCAGGGTCGGTGCGGCTTGAGCCACGCTGCCAAAGGCAAGACCGGCGGCGAGAAGTGAGGCGCCAAAGAGTTTTTTCACTGCGCATTCCTTGTTTTGTTTTGTGTAGGAGCTGCCGCAGGCTGCGATCTTTTGATCTTGTTTTTAGAAGATCAGGATCAAAAGATCGCAGCCTGCGGCAGCTCCTACAGGGGGTGATGTTTAATTGCCACTGACTATAACGGGGCACGCATAGTCGTTTAAAGATTAAAAAGCTCTGTGCTTATTCCAATTTCTTGAACAGTTGATTACCGCACCGTGAGCAGAACGCCGCGCCATGTTCATGGCTGTTTTTCTTGCACACCGGGCAGTCGTGCTGCAGTTGTTCGCCGCGCATGGCGTTGGCCAGTTCTGCAGTGAAAATCCCGGTGGGCACGGCGATGATCGAGTAACCGGTGATCATCACCAGCGAGGAAATCACCTGGCCCAGCGGAGTCTTGGGCACGATGTCGCCGAAGCCGACGGTGGTCAGGGTCACGATAGCCCAATAGATGCCTTTGGGGATGCTGGTGAAGCCATGTTCCGGGCCTTCGATCACGTACATCAGGGTGCCGAACACCGTCACCAGGGTGCAGACGCTGACCAGAAACACCACGATCTTCTGCTTGCTGCCGCGCAGCGCCGACATCAAATAGTTGGCCTGCTTGAGGTACGGGCTGAGCTTGAGCACGCGAAAGATCCGCAGCATGCGGATGATGCGGATGATCAGCAGGTACTGCGCATCGCTGTAATACAGCGCGAGGATCCCGGGCACGATCGCCAGCAGATCCACCAGTCCGTAGAAACTGAAGGCGTAGCGCAACGGTTTCGGTGAGCAGTACAGGCGCAGGATGTATTCACCGAGAAAGATCACGGTGAAGCCCCACTCGATGTAGGCCAGCACATCGGCGTAGTTCTGGTGAATGCTGTCGATGCTGTCGAGCATCACCACCACCAGGCTGGCAAGGATGATCAACAGCAAGGTGCCGTCGAAGCGCCGCCCGGCGAGGGTGTCGCTCTGGAAAATCATCACGTAAAGCCGTTCACGCCAACTGTTGCTGCTGTCCATGGATAACGCCTGAATTGAAGATCAGCGCAGCCTAGGTTGATTGTCCCCCTGTGCGCAAGGCGTGGCGTCGACGGCCGCTTTGCCGAGCATCTGGATCCCGGCGCGGATCAGCCAGCCGGCGAGGATGAACGGCGCGGTCAGCGTCGCCAGGCCCATGGCAGCAAACAGCGGCGTGACCAGCAGCGCAAGGACGATGCCCACCAGCGGCAGCCACGGTTGTTGGCGCTGCGAACTGAAGGCGAGGGCGGCGAGCACCGCGTTGTAACTGCCCAGCCCCAGCAGCGCAGCAGCGGTTTCGTGGTGCAGCAGACTGGATGCGAGACTGATGGCCGACGCCAGCAATGCCCAGCAGAACGCCCGGCGATCAGCGACCAACAGGCCAATGCCGATCAATGCGCCGGCCAGCGGATGACCGAGGAACATCACTTGGCCCAACCCACGCAGTTCAGCGGCGAGCAGGTTCAGCGTGTTCATCTCGATGTGCGCCATCGGCGCGGACGGTTCGGCGAACAGCAACAGGATCCAGCTGATGGCCACGAACGGCGAGGTGTAAGCCGGTATGGAACGGCTGCGATACACATGCTTGAGCCACTGCTGAGTGACCATCGCACTGAGGCCGCCAGCCGCCAGAATCAGCGGCGGCAGCAGCGGTGACCAGGGGAAATACAGGCTCAGCAACAAGCCGAGCAGCACGCCGTTGTAGCTGAACAATCCGGCCTGACGATCCGCCTTGGCATAGTTGCGCCGTTGCGCGGTGAGCAATCCGGCGACGGCACCGAGCAACGCGCCGGCAAACAGTACCGGCGCGGTGAGCAGGATCGCCAGCAGGCACAATAGGCCGCACAGCGGATGGCGCTGGAGGAATATCTGACTGAAACCGTTGAGCAAAGCCTCGGCCCAGTCGGGGCAGTGGGTGTTGAAATGATTGGCAGGCATGTTGAAAAAATCTGGGCAGTTGGACAATCAAAGGGTCTTGCCAATAACCGTGGCGAGGGAGCTTGCTCCCGCTGGGTCGCGAAGCGGCCCCAAAATGGGTTAATGCGGCTCTTCTGTGAAAACCGTCATGCCCTAAAAGCGACGACTGCTTTGCAGCCGGGCGGGAGCAAGCTCCCTCGCCACAGGTTTTGTATTGCTAGTCAGATCAGTGTTTCGATCCGCAGCGAATTAGTCGATCCCGGCTGCCCGAACGGCACACCGGCGGTGATCAGCAGCGTATCGCCGCGCTCGGCCATGCCCTGTGCCTGAGCGATTTCCAGCGCCGTCGAACACACTTCATCAACCTGACGCAGGCGATCATTGACCACCGAGTGAATACCCCACGCCACGCTCAAGCGCCGTGCCGTCTGCAGGTTCGGCGTCAGGTTGAGGATCGGCGCTTTCGGCCGTTCCCGCGCGGCACGTAATGTCGAGGCGCCCGATTCGCTGTAGTTGACCAGCACCGCCACTGGCAGCACGTTGCTGATGCGGCGGATCGCGCAACTGATCGCATCGGATACGGTCGCCTCGGCTTTCGGTCGGCTGACGTCGAGTTGGGTCTGATAGTCCGGACCGTTCTCCACCTGACGGATGATCTTGCTCATCATCTGCACGGCTTCCAGTGGGTATTCGCCGGAGGCGGTTTCGGCCGAGAGCATCACCGCATCCGCGCCTTCGGCCACGGCGTTGGCGACGTCGGTGACTTCGGCGCGGGTCGGTGCCGGGGAGAAACGCATCGATTCGAGCATCTGCGTCGCCACCACCACCGGTTTACCCAGTTCGCGGCAGGTGCTGATGATGTTCTTCTGAATTTGCGGCACGCTTTCCGCCGGCACTTCCACACCGAGATCGCCGCGAGCGACCATGATCGCGTCGCTCAACTGGGCGATTTCGCGCAGTTGCTCAACCGCCGATGGCTTCTCGATTTTCGCCATCAGGAACGCCTTGTCGCCGATCAGCTCGCGGGCTTCGAGAATGTCTTGCGGGCGCTGCACGAACGACAGCGCCACCCAATCCACACCCAGCTCCAGACCGAAGCTCAGGTCGCGGCGATCCTTGGCCGTCAGTGGGCTGAGGTCGAGCACCGCTTGCGGCACGTTCACGCCTTTGCGGTCTGACAGTTCGCCGCCATTGAGCACGGTGGTGTCGATCGCGTCGGTGTATTTGCTGACCACACGCAGGCGCAGTTTGCCGTCATCCAGCAGCAGATCCATGCCCGTTTCGAGCGCGGCGATGATCTCCGGGTGCGGCAGATTCACTCGGCGTTCATCACCCGGTGTGGCGTCCAGATCGAGGCGAAACGCCTGACCGCGATGCAGCTGCACCTTGCCGTCGGCGAACTTGCCGACGCGCAGTTTCGGCCCCTGCAAATCCATCAGGATGCCCAGCGGATAGTTGAGCTGGCGCTCGACTTCGCGGATCCACTGATAGCGCTTGGCGTGGTCGGCGTGATCGCCGTGGCTGAAGTTCAGGCGGAAGATGTTGACCCCGGCCTCGACCAGTTCACGGATGTCTTCGATGCCATCGACGGCAGGCCCGAGGGTGGCGAGGATTTTGACCTTTTTATCAGGCGTCATGATTTGCAGTTCTCAAGGATCAGGATGGCGCGGAAGTCGTTGACGTTGGTGCGGGTCGGCTCGGTGACGATCAGCGCGTCGAGCGCCTCGAAGTAGCCGTAACCGTTGTTGTTATCCAGCTCGTCGCTGGCGCTCAAACCGAGGGCGGCGGCGCGGGCGTAGCTGTCCGGGGTCATGATCGCGCCGGCGTTGTCTTCCGAGCCGTCGATGCCGTCGGTGTCACCGGCCAGCGCGTAGACGCCGGGCTGGCCCTTGAGGCTGTCGGTGAGGCTAAGGAGGAATTCGGCGTTGCGCCCGCCGCGACCATTGCCGCGCACGGTCACCGTGGTTTCGCCGCCGGACAGAATCACGCACGGCGCAGCGAGTGGCTGCCCATGATTGATGATCTGCCGAGCGATGCCGGCGTGGACTTTCGCCACTTCGCGGGATTCACCTTCGAGGTCGCCGAGGATCAGCGTGCTGAAACCGGCCTGACGGCATTTCACCGCCGCGGCATCCAGCGATTGCTGCGGGCGGGCGATCAGCTGGAAGTGGCTGCGGGCCAGGCTCGGATCACCGGGTTTGACGGTTTCCGATTCCGGACTTTGCAGCCAGTTGCGTACCGAGGCCGGGACTTCAATGCCGTAGCGCTTGAGGATCGCCAGCGCTTCGGCGGAGGTGCTCGGGTCGGCCACGGTCGGGCCGGAGGCGATGACCGTGGCGAGGTCGCCCGGCACATCGGAAATCGCGTAGGTGTAAACCGTGGCAGGCCAGCAGGCCTTGCCCAGGCGTCCGCCTTTGATCGCCGAGAGGTGCTTGCGCACGCAGTTCATCTCGCCGATGGTCGCGCCGGATTTGAGCAGGGCTTTGTTGATCGACTGCTTGTCGGCGAGGGTGATGCCTTCGGCCGGCAGGGCGAGCAGGGCAGAGCCGCCACCGGACAGCAGGAAGATCACGCGGTCGTCTTCGCTCAGGTTGCTGACCAGTTCCAGCACGCGTTTGGCCACGGCCAGACCGGCAGCGTCCGGCACCGGGTGCGCGGCTTCGACCACTTCGATTTTTTCGCACGGAGCGCCGTGACCGTAACGGGTCACCACCAGACCGGAGACTTCACCCTGCCAGCTGCGCTCGACCACTTGCGCCATGGCAGCGGCGGCCTTGCCAGCACCGATGACGATTACCCGACCCGTGCGATCGGCAGGCAGATGGGCTTCGAGGACTTGGTTCGGATGGGCCGCGTCTATGGCTGTGGCAAACAGCTCGCGCAGCAGTTGTTGCGGATCGACCGACATGGCGGGCTCCCGGAATTCTTGTTATTGGGATGGAACGACAACGGTGCAGCAACGCGATCCTTGTGGGAGCTGGCTTGCCAGCGATTCAGGCGCCGCGGTCATTCAGACGGACCGAGTCGATGCCATCGCGGGCAAGCCCGCTCCCACAGGGAGCGAGCCAGAAGCGCAGATTATTTCTTGTCGCGAATCGAGAAGTTGGCCATGTGTTCCAGACCCTTGATCAGCGCCGAGTGGTCCCAGTTGCTGCCACCGATGGCCGCGCAGGTGCTGAACACTTGCTGGGCGTTGGCGGTGTTCGGCAGGTTGATGTTCAGCTCCTTGGCGCCTTGCAGGGCCAGGTTCAGGTCCTTCTGGTGCAGGCTGATGCGGAAGCCTGGATCGAAAGTACCCTTGATCATGCGCTCGCCGTGCACTTCGAGGATCTTCGACGAAGCGAAACCGCCCATCAGCGCCTCACGCACCTTGGCCGGATCAGCACCGTTTTTCGAGGCGAACAGCAGGGCTTCCGCCACGGCCTGAATGTTCAGCGCGACGATGATCTGGTTCGCCACTTTCGCGGTCTGACCGTCGCCATTGCCACCGACCAGGGTGATGTTCTTGCCCATGGCCTGGAACAGCGGCAGGGCGCGTTCGAAGGCATCGGCGTCGCCACCGACCATGATGCTCAGGGTCGCCGCCTTGGCGCCGACTTCACCGCCGGATACCGGGGCGTCGAGGTATTGCGCGCCTTTTTCGTTGATCTTCTTGGCGAAAGCCTTGGTGGCGGTCGGCGAGATCGAGCTCATGTCGATCACCACTTTGCCTTTGCCGATGCCGGCGGCAATGCCGTCAGCGCGGAACAGCACGTCATCGACCTGTGGGGTGTCCGGCACCATGACGATGATGAATTCGGCTTCCTGCGCCACTTCGCGCGGGTTGGCCAGGGCGACGGCGCCAGCGGCGACCAGATCGGCCGGGGCGGCGTCGTGGTGCGCCGACAGGAACAGGCTGTGACCGGCTTTCTGCAGGTTCGAAGCCATTGGGTGGCCCATGATGCCGGTGCCGATAAATCCGATTTTAGCCATGAGAAAATCCTCTTGTTTTTATGTAGCCAGATAATGGGCCTGGCACACCTTGTGGCGAGGGAGCTTGCTCCCGCTGGGGGGCGAAGCACCCCTAAAACCATCCATCGCGGTGTATCAGGCAAAACCGGTGTGCAGGGTTTACGACTGCTTCGCAGCCGGGCGGGAGCAAGCTCCCTCGCCACAAGGGTTTTGCAGTGTTCGTCAGATCGCGTTGTGGGTTTTCAGCCAGCCCAGACCGGCTTCAGTGGTGGTCAGCGGCTTGTACTCGCAACCCACCCATCCCTGATAACCAATGCGATCCAGGTGTTCGAACAGGAAGCGGTAGTTGATCTCGCCGGTACCCGGCTCGTTGCGCCCCGGGTTGTCCGCGAGCTGCACGTGGTTGATCTCGGCCAGGTGCGATTGCAGGGTGCGGGCCAGATCGCCTTCCATGATTTGCATGTGGTAGATGTCGTATTGCAGGAACAGATTGGCGCTGCCGACCTGCTCGCGAATCGACAGGGCTTGCGCCGTGTTGTTCAGGTAGAAACCCGGGATGTCGCGGGTGTTGATCGCTTCCATCACCAGTTTGATACCGGCCGCCTGCAGCTTGTCGGCCGCATACTTGAGGTTGGCGACGAAGGTCTTCTCAACGGTTGCGTCATCAATACCCTGCGGACGAATACCGGCCAGGCAGTTGACCTGGGTGTTGCCCAGCACTTGCGCGTAGGCAATCGCCAGATCGACCCCGGCGCGGAACTCTTCGACCCGGTCCGGCAGACACGCGATACCGCGCTCGCCTTTGGCCCAGTCACCGGCCGGCAGGTTGAACAGCACTTGGGTCAGACCGTTGGCATCGAGCTTTGCCTTGATTTCGGCGGAGCTGAAGTCGTACGGGAACAGGTATTCCACACCACTGAAACCGGCCTTGGCGGCGGCGTCGAAACGGGCAAGGAAATCCTGTTCGGTGAACAGCATGGACAGGTTGGCTGCGAAACGCGGCATGGTGGTCTCCCGTAAATCTTGTGAGGTTCCCCTTGTAGGAGCGAGCCTGTGTGGCGAGGGAGCTTGCTCCCGCTGGGGCGCGCAGCGGCCCCAAAAGCGTTACGACTGCTTCGCAGCCGAGCGGGAGCAAGCTCCCTCGCCACATGGCTAGCTCCCACAGGGAGAGCGGTCAGCAGTTAATCGAGCAGCGAAATCGCCGTTGGCGCGTCGTTGCCGACCAGCGCCAGGTCTTCGAATTCGTTGACGGCGTTGATCTCGGTCCCCATGGAGATGTTGGTTACACGCTCCAGGATGATTTCGACGATCACCGGCACCTTGAACTCTTCGATCAGCTCTTCGGCCTTGCGCAGGGCAGGGGCGATGTCCGCTGGTTCGAACACACGCAGTGCCTTGCAGCCCAGGCCTTCGGCGACTGCGACGTGGTCGACACCGTAACCGTTGAGTTCCGGCGCGTTCAGGTTATCGAAGGACAGCTGCACGCAGTAGTCCATTTCGAACCCGCGCTGGGCCTGACGGATCAGGCCCAGGTACGAGTTGTTCACCACGACGTGGATGTAAGGCAGTTTGAACTGAGCGCCGACCGCCAGTTCCTCGATCATGAACTGGAAGTCATAGTCCCCCGACAGGGCCACGACTTTACGGTTCGGATCGGCCTTGACCACGCCCAGCGCTGCCGGAATGGTCCAGCCCAGAGGGCCGGCCTGACCGCAGTTGATCCAGTGACGCGGCTTGTAGACGTGCAGGAACTGCGCGCCGGCAATCTGCGACAGACCGATGGTGCTGACGTAGCAGGTGTCTTTGCCGAACACCTGGTTCATTTCTTCGTAAACGCGCTGCGGCTTGACCGGCACGTTGTCGAAGTGGGTCTTGCGCTGCAGGCTGGCCTTGCGCTGCTGGCAATCCTGCAGCCAGGCGCTGCGGTTTTTCAGCTTGCCGGCGGCTTGCCATTCACGGGCGACTTCGATGAACACGGTCAGCGCCGCAGCGGCGTCGGAAACGATGCCCAGGTCCGGAGTGAACACGCGGCCGATCTGCGTGCCTTCGATGTCGACGTGAATGAACTTGCGCCCTTCGGTGTAGACGTCGACCGAACCGGTGTGACGGTTGGCCCAACGGTTACCGATGCCCAGCACCACGTCGGACTTGAGCATCGTGGCGTTGCCGTAACGGTGCGACGTCTGCAGACCGACCATGCCGACCATCAGCGGGTGATCGTCAGGGATGGTGCCCCAGCCCATCAGGGTCGGGATCACCGGAATACCGGTCAGCTCGGCGAACTCCACCAGCAGATCGCTGGCGTCGGCGTTGATGATGCCGCCACCGGCCACCAGCAATGGGCGCTCGGCCTGATCCAGCAAAGCCAGCGCCTTCTCGACCTGAACGCGGGTCGCGGTCGGTTTGGCCAGCGGCAGTGGCTGGTAAGCGTCGATGTCGAATTCGATTTCAGCCATCTGCACGTCGAACGGCAGGTCGATCAGCACCGGGCCTGGACGACCGGAGCGCATTTCGTAGAAGGCTTTCTGAAACGCGTAAGGCACCTGGCCCGGCTCCAGAACCGTGGTCGCCCACTTGGTGACGGGCTTGACGATGCTGGTGATGTCGACGGCCTGGAAATCTTCCTTGTGCATACGGGCGCGGGGTGCCTGGCCGGTAATGCAGAGGATCGGAATCGAGTCGGCCGAGGCGCTGTAGAGCCCGGTGACCATGTCGGTACCGGCCGGGCCGGACGTACCGATGCACACGCCGATGTTGCCGGCCTTGGTGCGGGTGTAACCCTCGGCCATGTGCGACGCGCCTTCGACGTGGCGAGCGAGGACGTGATCGATGCCACCGACTTTTTTCAGTGCGGAGTACAGCGGGTTGATCGCAGCACCCGGAATGCCAAAAGCGGTATCAACCCCTTCACGGCGCATCACCAGAACGGCGGCTTCGATTGCTCTCATTTTGCTCATGGTTTTGTGCCTCTTTACGTTTTGTAATTGTATACAAGTGGCTTTGCGCAGAGTGTATTCACGGCGGACGGCGCAGGTCAATCCATTTTCTCAAGCGCCTGTTTCATTCGTCGGAAGCCGTTTCTACTGTGGCTTTTCGTCGCATGTGGCGCTTTTCGAGAATTATTGTATACAAAAAAATAATTCATTGTGTTCTATTTGTGGCATCGGGCTGCGGCACAAACGCGCAGCCCCACGACTTTCCCAATAACAAAATGAGGACGGCACCATGAGCGCTTTAACCTTGAAAGTCGCAGTCAACCTGGTCAACCAGGCCATCAGCACCGGGCGCGGCATCAACGCTGCGCCGCTGACCATCGCGGTACTCGATACCGGCGGCCACCTGATCACCCTGCAACGCGAAGACGGCGCCAGCCTGCTGCGCCCGAACATCGCCATCGGCAAGGCCTGGGGCGCCATCGCCCTGGGCAAGGGCTCACGCCTGCTGGCGCTGGACGCGCAACAACGCCCGGCCTTCATCGCCGCACTCAACAGCATGGGCCAGGGCAGCGTCGTCCCGGCCCCGGGCGGGGTGTTGATCCGTGATCAGGCGGGGAATGTGCTGGGCGCGATCGGGATCAGCGGCGATCTGTCGGATATTGATGAGCAGGTGGCGATCAAAGCGGTGGAGGCGCTGGATTTAAGGGCGGATGCGGGGGTGGCGGCTTGATCTGTAGCGTCTGATCGAAAGTCATCGCTGGCAAGCCAGCTCCCACAAGGTTTTGTATTGGGCAACGAGTTGTGAACGACACAAACCACTGTGGGAGCTGGCTTGCCAGCGATGGCGGCCCGACTGACACATCGTGATAAAAGACTGCCCCGTCCAAATCGATCGCTGCGGTCTAGCCTTCTGATGAACTCATCATGAAGGGGCAATGTATTGCCTGATCTTCCCGCTTCTCATCGTCTGCGAACCGGCCGCTACGCCGAAGCCAATCGAACCTATCTACTGACAACCAACACACTTCATCGCGAGCCGATCTTTGCTGACTTCGCTTTGGGCAGATTGGTTGTTCGTCAATTCCGGCGGGCACAAGAGCTTGGGCTGGCAAAGTCACTGGCGTGGGTGGTCATGCCTGACCATTTTCATTGGCTCGTTGAGCTGGAAAACTGTTCGCTCAGAAGGCTGATGGGTGAAACCAAGTCGCTGATAACCAAAGAAGTGAATTTATCCATCGGCCGTAGCGGGCCGCTCTGGCAGCAGGGTTTCCATGACCGTGCATTGAGGCGGGAAGATGATCTGGTGAAGATGGCGCGCTATGTAGTGGCCAATCCATTGCGGGCAGGATTGGTGGAAAGGCTCGGTGATTACCCGCTGTGGGATGCCATCTGGGTTTGATCTGATACTGAGTTGCCGCCATCGCTGGCAAGCCAGCTCCCACAGGTTCTTGTGTTGAACACAAATTTTGCGAACGAAACAGATCCTTGTGGGAGCTGGCTTGCCAGCGATAAGGGCACCACGTTCCTACTGATCCGGCTCACACCCCTTCAACACCAACCGGATAATCGTCTGCGCCGCCGCCTCGTAATCCGCCTCGTCGAGCTTGTCCTTGCCGGTGACCGCAGAGATCTGCCAGTCGAAGTCGGCATAGGTCTGGGTGGCGGCCCAGATGCTGAACATCAGGTGGTTGGGGTCGATCGGGGCGATCTGGCCGCGGTCGATCCAGCTCTGGATGCAGTCGATGTTGTGCTTGGCCTGGCTGTTGAGCTGCTCCACCAGATCGGCGCTCAGATGCGGGGCGCCGTGCATGATTTCGCTGGCGAACACCTTGGAGGCGAAGGGTAGGTCGCGGGAGATGCGGATCTTGGAGCGGATGTAGCCGCTGAGCACTTCGCTCGGCACGCCGTCCGGGTTGAACGGGGTCGAAGCCTGCAGGATCGGCACGATGATGCTTTCTAGGACCTCGCGGTAGAGGTTTTCCTTGGACTTGAAGTAGTAGTAGACGTTGGGCTTGGGCAATCCCGCCTTGGCGGCGATGTCGCTGGTTTTGGTCGCAGCGAAGCCCTTGTCGGCAAACTCCTCACTGGCGGCACGCAGGATCAGTTCTTTGTTGCGCTCGCGGATTGTGCTCATAAACCCGGTGGTTCCTTGCCTGTTCTGGCGGTTGCGCATGGTAGCACCGGCCTCGCGCGTGGCTCAAGAATGCCCCGTGTGGCCCGCAGTCGCGGTATGCTGCGCGGCATTATTCACATAAGGAAACATGATTCATGGCAGGAAGCAGTTTGCTGGTGCTGATCGACGATATTGCCACCGTTCTGGATGACGTGGCGTTGATGAGCAAAATGGCCGCCAAGAAGACCGCCGGCGTACTCGGCGATGACCTGGCGCTCAATGCCCAGCAAGTCTCCGGGGTGCGCGCCGAGCGGGAAATTCCCGTGGTCTGGGCAGTGGCCAAGGGCTCGTTCCTCAATAAACTGATTCTGGTGCCGTCGGCGCTGGCGATCAGTGCGTTCGTGCCGTGGCTGGTGACGCCGCTGTTGATGGTCGGCGGCGCGTACCTGTGCTTCGAAGGCTTCGAGAAACTTGCGCACAAGTTCCTGCACAGCAAGGCCGAAGATGTTGCCGACCACGCGCAACTGAGCGCGGCGGTGGCTGAGCCGAGCACCGATCTGGTGGCTTACGAGAAGGACAAGATCAAAGGCGCGATCCGCACCGATTTCATCCTCTCGGCGGAAATCATCGCCATCACCCTCGGCACCGTGGCCGACGCTTCGCTGACCCAGCAAGTGATCGTCATGTCGGGCATCGCCATCGTCATGACCGTCGGTGTTTATGGCCTGGTGGCCGGCATCGTCAAGCTCGACGATCTGGGCCTGTGGCTGACGCAGAAATCCGGCTCGGCAGCAAAAAGCATCGGCAACGCGATCCTGCGTGCCGCGCCGTACATGATGAAGGGCCTGTCGGTGATCGGCACGGCGGCGATGTTCCTCGTCGGCGGCGGCATCCTGACTCACGGCATTCCTGTGCTGCATCACTGGATTGAAAGTGTCGGTGCGGCGGCAGGTAGCGCCGGTTTTGCGGTGCCTGTGCTGCTCAATGGTGTGGCGGGGATTATCGCCGGTGCAGTGGTGCTGGCGGTGGTGTCGGTGGTCGGCAAGATCTGGCGCACGATCAAAGGCTGAACACAGTTCTTTGTAGGAGTGAGCCTGCTCGCGATGAGGTCGTGTCAGTCACCTTTCATGTGTCTGATACACCGCTATCGCGAGCAGGCTCACTCCTACAGTTTGATCTAGGTTGTGCCATGAAAAAAGGGCCATTCGACTCGCATCGAATGGCCCTTTTTTGTTGTCGCTGAGGTTACTCGGCAATCTGCAGCTTGCGCGACTCGGTGTAGACGTAGCGCACTTTTTCGTACTCGAACGGCGAGTTCATCTGGCCGTAGCGGAAGTTGGTCTGGTAGCGCTTGTCGACCGCGCGCAGGGCCCAGATTTCCGGGTGGTTGGAGCTGACTTCCGACACGTTCAGGTAGTTGATCGCCGATTCGGCGGTGTAGTCCACGGCCAGGCCGGCGGTGTCGCGAATGTTCGACGGGCCGAGGATCGGCAAGACGAAGTAGGCACCGCCCGGTACGCCGTAGAAGCCCAGGGTCTGGCCGAAGTCTTCGCTCTGGCGCGGCAGGCCCATGGCGGTGGCCGGGTCCCACAGACCGGCGATGCCGATGGTGGTGTTGAGCAGCAGGCGTGCGGTGGTTTCCATTGAACGCTTGCCCTTGAACTGCAGCAGGCTGTTGACCAGGTTCGGCACATCGCCAAGGTTGTTGAAGAAGTTGCTCACGCCGGTGCGCAGGAAGCTTGGCGTCACGTAGCGATAGCCGTCGACCACCGGCAGGAACACCCATTGGTCGAAGCGGTAGTTGAAGTGGTAGACGCGGCGGTTCCACGATTCAAGCGGGTCATAGACGTTGAGCGCGTTGAGCGTCGAGCGCTCGAACTCGCGCTGGTCCAGCCCCGGGTTGAACTTGAGTTTGGACAGCGGCTCCTTGAAGCCATCGCTGTCGACCACCACCGGCGCGTTGGCTTTGCTGTTGTCGGCCTGGGCCACGCCTGCACTGAGGAGCGCTGCAATCAGCAGGAGATATTTAGCCACGGAAGAACTCCAGCATGGCGTCGCTGTTGACGCGGTAGTTAAGGTTGCCGCAATGGCCGCCCAGTGGGTAAACGGTCAGGCGATCGCCAAAGGTCTTGCGCAGGAAACCGAGGTCGCCCGGGCCGAGGATCACGTCGTCGGCGTTGTGCATGACGGCGATTTTCGGGCTGTCGTGCAGGTAATCCTTGAGTGCGTACAGGCTGACCTGGTCGATCAGTTGCAGCAGGCTGCCGCCGTCAGTGCGCGCGCGCCACATCGGGATCACCTGTTCGGTCAGGTAGCAGTCGAAGTCGCATTGCAGCGCACGCTTGAGGAACGGCGTGAGGCTGGTGCCTTCGGTGATCGGGAATTTCGGCGGAGTGATCAGGCCACGACGGTTGATCAGGTCGGAGGTGAAGGCAATGTCGGCCGCCGAGAAGCGGAACGAGGTGCCGATCAGCATCGCCATCTGTTCGTTGGTCAGATGCTGTTTCGACTGTTGGAAGTCGTAGAGCAAGGCGTCATTGAGGTCGATGTAGCCTTTCTGCTGGAAGTAGCGGGTCAGTTTGTTCAGCACCAGTTCATAGAACGTGGTGCTGTTGTTGATGCCTTTCACCTCGGTCTGCACCAGCTTGTCGAGGTTGGTGATCGAGGTGTAGAGATTGACCGGCGGGTTGAGCAGCAGGACTTTCTTGAAGTTGAAGCTGCGTCGGGTCTCGTCCAGATGCGCGACGAACGCGGCGTCTAGGGCACCGAGACTGTAGCCGCTGAGGTAGTACTCGGTGACCGGCAGTTTCGGATGCTGCGCGCGCACGGCCTGCATCACCCGGTACATGTCTTCGGCGTCTTCCTTGGTGATGCCCGGGGTGGCGAAGCGTGAAGCGGCGCTGATGAAGTCGAAGCTGGTGGGCGACGACAACTGCACGACGTGGTAGCCGGCCTTGTAGTAGAGCTTCTTCAGGTATTCGTTGAGCGTGCTGTCAAAGCGCGCACCGGTGCCGGCGATCAGGAAGATCAGCGGCGCCGGTTTGTCCTGCTCGGCGATGCGGTAGGTGAGTTTTTTCACCGCCCAGAAATTGTCCGGGAGGATGAAGGCCCGTTCCGGGCGCAGGGTGATGCTGTGGTCGGACTGATTGATCTCGTCGTTCGACGGCAATTCCGGACGCAGGTCCGGTGGCGTGGTGGCGATGGTCGCCTCGAACGGGTTGGTCAGGGGATAGCCATAACTGGCGGCATCGATATCCACCGCCAGTGCGGACGCACTCAGAATAAGGCCGCTGAACAGCGCGGCGAAGCGCAAGGAACGGAGCATGACTGGATCCCTTAAAGGAAGGTGCCGAATGAAGTTCGCAGGCTATGACCACCGGGCTTGCGCCAAAGTGCCATGCCTCGGCACCAAACAGGCAGAATTCGGAGTAATAGTAGCTGGACGATACACTTTGCAAGGCGCGGATGACCAGTTAACAGTTGTTAGTGCTTGCCAATGCGTGCGGGCAGATTAAGCTGGCCGCCGATTTCGTTGATTGGAGAGTTTCATGTCCCGCCGCTTGCCCGTGATTCTGTTGCTCGTGCTGTTGCCGCTGTGGCTGGCCGCCAGTTATGGCGCGCGTTATGGCTTCATGGAGGACGGACAGTGGGTCGGCATCTGCGTCGATGAGGCGAGCCGCTGGGAATGCGCGGTGCGCTCGAACCTGGGGCTGATGATTCACTTCAAGGTGCTGGGCTGGACTGCGCTGGGCGCAGCGCTGCTCGGTTTTGTGCTGCCGGGGCGGGCAGGGTGGTGGCTGGCGGTGCTGGCGCTGGTGTTCGGGTTGCCGGCGCTGGCGTTGTACAACACCACTTTGGCGGTATTTGCCGTGGTGATTGGCGGGTTGCGGTTGGTCAGAGCGTCTCGTAGCGCCTGACAGTCAGTCATCGCGGGCAAACCCGCTCCCACAGGGTTTTGGGTGAACACAACATGTATGTACGACCCGAAAACCTGTGGGAGCTGGCTTGCCAGCGATGAGGCCGGCTCAGGTGCTGAAGATCATCCCTTGCGAATCCGCAAGCAGCGCCACAACGCAGCGACCATCAACCCGCTGACCAACGCCCAACCCCATGCCTGCTGATTGAACAAGCCTTCTACATACAGCTGCGGCGCAATGCCGGCACCGATGATGAAGGTCAGCAGGGCGATTTCCCGGCGCGGCACGTTGACCGGACGGCACACGTACACCAGCCCCGGCAGAATGAACGCCATGCTGGCAAAACTGCGATAACGCGCATCGAAGACCATCTCCAGCATCATCACCGCCGCCGCAAAACCGGCCAGCGCAACCAGCCAGCCGGCACGGCGCTCCAGCAGATTGAACGCCCTTTCACGCCATCCCTGACGGTTGCTCATGGTCAGCGCGGCATGCGCCAGCACCAACAGATTCAACGCCGTCAGCAAGCCGACCCACAACCATTCGCTGGCAAACCGTGTAGTCACCCGCGCCAGGTCACCCCAAGCGCCGATCGAGCAGGCGGCAACTGCCGCAAGCAGGGGCAGAACCAACGCCGATCGGGTGGTACGCACCCGGCCGCCGAGCAGCAGCGTGCCGAGGAAAATCAGCCCGCCAACTGCGAGCCATTCCTTCCAGTACGGTACGTTGCTCACCGGCCCGGCAAGCACGCCCTTGTCCTGACGATCGGCATCGAATAGGCCCCAGTAACCGCCGACCGCACCTTCGCTGCCACGTTTCCATGGCTGGTCGAACGCTTCGATCAGGTTGTAATGCCAGCCTTCCTTCTCGGCCATCGCGACAAAACCACGAATGAACTTGGCCTCATTGACCCGACTCGGCAGGGCGGTCTCACGCTGGCGGCCTTCGCTGGGCCAGCCGGTTTCGCCGATCATCACGTCTTTGGGCGCGAATTTGTTGCCGAACACCTGACGCACATCCGCCACATGTTGCAGGGCGACATCGATATTCGACGGATCATCTTCCCAGTACGGCAGCAAGTGAATAGTCAGAAAATCCACCGCCGGCGCGACTTCCGGGTGCTTGAGCCAGAATTCCCAGACATCGGCATAGGTGACCGGTTGCTTCACCTGGCTTTTGACCTTGTTGATCAGCTTCGCCAGTTGTGCGCCGGTGACTTCCTTGCGCAGCAAGGCCTCGTTACCGACGATCACCGCGCTGACCACATCCGGGTTGGCGTTGGCCGAGGCGATCAACAGGTCGACTTCTTTTGCGGTGTCCACCGGGTTGCTGTTGACCCAGGCGCCGATCATCAATTTCAAACCGTGCTTGCGCGCCAGATCCGGCAGCGCTTCGAGGCCGGTCATCGAATAGGTGCGGATGCATTCGAAACGCGTCGCCAGCAGCGCGAGGTCGGCGTCCATGCGTTCCGGGCGCAGTTTGAACGGCACGTCGAACGGCGACTGATCCTTGTCGAACGGCGTGTAGGAGGCGCATTGCAACTTGTGCGTCGGGGTCGCGGCGTCCGGCAGGATAACCGGTTTGCCGAGGCCGTACCAGAAGCCGCCAAGGGCAAACAGGCCGAGCAGGCAGGCGAAGAGATAAGGAACAAACGGGAAGCGGGAAGTCGCGGACATGGTCAGGCCGAGTGGCTGCAAAGCGACGCATGTTACCTGCATTTATCTGCGGGTTGGTGGCCTGCATGATTTGCACATGCAAAGTTCGGGCGGATTGTCTGGCGCCAATTATTCAGAGGTGATTAATGGCCTTCTGATGTCGTTTCTCGTTGTCTTGAGGTCGCTGCCAGAGCAGGTCGCGTTGGGCGTCAGGCCGATGATCGAAAGCGTCAGTACCCTTATAGAAAAGACGACTGATGTTCGGATGAGTTTGCGGTCAGGCGTGATGGGGGCGCTGTGCACCATAACAATACGTTGACGATGCCCGGCATCCGTCGGGCGCAGCATTTCGGGGAAGTAAACGATGAAGATGCGACGACTTTTAGGCGCAGGTGCCGCTCTGGTGCTTGCGATGAGTTCCACTTTCGCCAGCGCTGAAAAACAGACCCTGAACATCGGTTACGTTGACGGCTGGTCCGACAGCGTCGCGACCACTCACGTGGCCGCCGAAGTGATCAAACAGAAACTTGGCTACGACGTGAAACTGCAGGCCGTCGCCACCGGGATCATGTGGCAGGGCGTGGCCACCGGCAAACTCGACGCGATGCTCTCGGCCTGGCTGCCGGTTACCCACGGCGAATACTGGGCGAAGAACAAGGATCTGGTCGTCGATTACGGCCCGAACTTCAAGGATGCGAAAATCGGCCTGATCGTGCCGGAGTACGTCAAAGCGAAATCGATCGAAGATCTTAAAACCGATGACAGCTTCAAAAACCGCATCGTCGGCATCGACGCCGGTTCAGGCGTAATGCTCAAAACCGATCAGGCGATCAAGGATTACGGCCTCGACAAATATACGCTCAAGGCCAGTTCCGGCGCCGGCATGATTGCCGAGCTGACCCGTGCCGAGAAGAAGAACGAATCGATCGCTGTCACCGGTTGGGTGCCGCACTGGATGTTCGCCAAGTGGAAACTGCGCTTCCTCGACGACCCGAAAGGCGTATACGGCGCGGCTGAAACCGTGAACAGCATCGGCAGCAAAGAGCTGGACGCCAAGGCTCCGGAAGTCGCCAAGTTCCTGAAGAACTTCCAGTGGGCGTCGAAAGACGAAATCGGCGAAGTCATGCTGGCCATCCAGGACGGCGCCAAGCCTGAAGCGGCGGCCAAGGATTGGGTCGCCAAGCACCCGGATCGCGTGGCTGACTGGACCAAATAACCCCGCCCAACGCAGCTCCCCTGTAGGAGTGAGCCTGCTCGCGATAGCGTCCTTTCAGTTGATACAAATGTCGACTGATACAACGCCATCGCGAGCAGGCTCACTCCTACATTTGTTTCTGGGCAACCCTCACCTGCAGGGTTTACGGCTGTTTCAAAGCCTCTTTCCAATTCTTTCGGCTAATTAGCGCCCGAAAATTGGCGAAAACGTCATGTCGTTCTAATACTAAGGTCGTCTGGAACCCGTTCCGCAGCCGCATACAGTGGATATGTTCCAACAATAATCTGTGCTGCGAGGATAAAAACAATGAACGACAGCATTTACCTCTCGATTCAAAACAGCCCGCGCTTCAAGGAGCTGGTGAGAAAAAGGGAACGATTCGCCTGGATACTCTCGGCGATCATGCTAGGGCTTTACTCCGCTTTCATCCTGTTGATCGCTTACGGGCCGCAAGTGCTCGGAGCCAAACTCAGTCCCGGGTCGTCGATTACCTGGGGCATTCCGATCGGCGTCGGCCTGATTGTTTCGGCCTTCATCCTGACCGCAATCTACGTACGACGCGCCAACGGCGAGTTTGACGACCTGAACAATGCGATTCTCAAGGAGGCTCAGCAATGATCCGGCGTCTACTGGCTCTTTTGAGCATCGCAGCGTTCGCCCCAGCCGTCTGGGCCGCTGACGCCCTGACCGGCGAAGTCCACAAACAACCGCTCAACGTTTCCGCGATCGCCATGTTCGTGGTGTTCGTCGGTGCCACCCTGTGCATCACCTACTGGGCCTCCAAACGCAACAAATCGGCCGCCGACTACTATGCGGCGGGCGGCAAGATCACCGGGTTCCAGAACGGTCTGGCGATTGCCGGCGACTACATGTCGGCGGCGTCCTTCCTGGGGATTTCCGCGCTGGTGTTCACCTCCGGCTACGATGGCCTGATCTATTCGATCGGCTTTCTGGTGGGCTGGCCGATCATTCTGTTCCTGATCGCCGAGCGCCTGCGTAACCTGGGCAAATACACCTTTGCCGACGTGGCGTCCTACCGCCTCGGGCAAACCCAGATCCGCACCCTGTCCGCCTGCGGTTCGCTGGTGGTGGTGGCGTTCTACCTGATCGCGCAAATGGTTGGCGCCGGCAAGCTGATCCAGCTGCTGTTCGGTCTCGACTATTACGTTGCGGTGATTCTGGTGGGCATCCTGATGTGCCTCTACGTGCTGTTCGGCGGCATGCTGGCGACCACCTGGGTGCAGATCATCAAGGCGGTGCTGTTGCTGTCGGGCGCCTCGTTCATGGCGCTGATGGTGATGAAACACGTCAACTTCGATTTCAACACACTGTTCTCCGAAGCGATCAAGGTTCACCCCAAAGGTGAAGCGATCATGAGCCCGGGCGGTCTGGTGAAAGATCCGATTTCGGCGTTCTCCCTCGGTCTGGCCCTGATGTTCGGTACTGCCGGCCTGCCACACATCCTGATGCGCTTCTTCACCGTGAGTGATGCGAAAGAAGCGCGCAAGAGTGTGCTGTACGCCACCGGCTTCATTGGTTACTTCTACATCCTGACCTTCATTATCGGCTTCGGCGCGATCCTGCTGGTCAGCACCAATCCTGACTTCAAGGATGCGGCGGGCGCGCTGCTCGGCGGCAACAACATGGCGGCGGTGCACCTGGCCGACGCGGTAGGTGGCAGTGTGTTCCTTGGCTTCATCTCGGCGGTGGCGTTCGCGACCATCCTGGCGGTGGTGGCCGGTCTGACCCTGGCCGGTGCGTCGGCGGTGTCGCACGACCTGTATGCCAGCGTGATCAAGAAGGGCAAAGCCAACGACAAGGATGAAATTCGCGTGTCGAAGATCACCACCATCGCCCTGGGCGTCCTGGCGATCGGTCTGGGCATTCTGTTCGAAAGCCAGAACATTGCGTTCATGGTGGGCCTGGCGTTCTCCATCGCAGCAAGCTGCAACTTCCCGGTGCTGTTGCTTTCGATGTACTGGAAGAAGCTGACCACCCGCGGTGCGATGGTCGGTGGCTGGTTGGGGCTGGTGAGTGCGGTGGGGTTGATGATTCTTGGCCCGACCATCTGGGTGCAGATTCTGCATCATGAGAAGGCGATCTTCCCTTACGAGTATCCGGCGCTGTTCTCGATGGTGATCGCGTTCATCGGGATCTGGTTCTTCTCGATTACCGACAAGTCCGCAGCAGCCGAGAACGAGCGGGCGCTGTTCTTCCCGCAGTTTGTGCGTTCGCAGACTGGGTTGGGGGCGAGTGGGGCGGTTTCGCACTAAGCGTTGATTAGATGTTTTTAGGGAAATGCCCCGGTTTAGAGATCGGGGCATTTTTTTTGTGGGCGGTTATCGGACTTGGGTCTTCGTGTTTGGTGTTTATGAGTACATATCCGTTGCTGCGGTAACGGCGGCTTAGGGTTTCGCCCTTACGGCGACTCACTTTTTTTACAAACGCCTAAAAAAAGTAAGCAAAAAAACGCTTGCTCCTACGTTCGGCCCGCTCGCTGGGGCTCGGGGTCCCTTCGCTCCGGGATTGATCCGGGCGCAGCGCCTCCGGTTTGCTTCGCTGCACCTCCTCTCGCTGTGTTTGGCTGCGCCAAACGGTCGCTACGCTCCCACCCCCGGATCAATCCCTCCACTCAGCCTTCCGACGTCGCCCGTGGATCAAGATCAAAAGCTGCAGCCGAGCTTGCGCTCATCCTGTTGAGTGGTGGAAAAGCATGCGGTCGGCTTGTGTTCTGTGTTGGATCTACCCCTCACCCCAGCCCTCTCCCGAGGGAGAGGGAGCCGATTCTTGAGCCTTTCAGAACCTGAGTTCGACAGGGTGTTTCACGTCGGCGTAACTCTCCCAAACACCGCGATCAGTCCCCTCTCCCTCCGGGAGAGGGCTAGGGTGAGGGGCTCTTGATCTGGTTTTTGATCTGGCTTTGGCTTTTGATCTTTTGCCCCTTCGGCAGGCCGAGCGTAGGTGTCCATCAGGGGTTAGGCGCGTAGCGCCATGCGGCGGAGCCGCATACATCGAGAGGAGGTGCAGCGAAGCAAACCGTAGGCGATGCCCCCTGATGGGCACCGTAGCGAGGGAACACTGAGCCTCAGCGAAGTGCCGTACGCCGGGGCAAAGCCTTTTGGGTTACCTTTTCGGCGTTTGGAAAAGGTGACTCGCTGTAAGAGCGAAACCGCCAGCGGCAGCACCCGAAGCAACGGATATACACCTAAAACCCCAAAAACCCAGTCGGCCCACAGGCTGCTGAGACCAAAAACAAAAACGGCCTCTATATAAGAGGCCGTTCCCGATACAACTTCAAGACGTTATCGCAAGACAAGCCTTATTTGCGGTCTTCCAGCTTGGTGATATCACGCGACTCGTAACCAGTGTACAGCTGGCGCGGACGGCCAATCTTGTACGGGCTGGAGAGCATTTCTTTCCAATGCGAAATCCAGCCCACAGTACGGGCCAGAGCGAAGATCACGGTGAACATGCTGGTCGGAATGCCGATCGCCTTGAGGATAATCCCCGAGTAGAAGTCGACGTTCGGGTACAGCGAGCGCTCGATGAAGTACGGGTCGGTCAGCGCGATCTCTTCCAGGCGCATGGCCAGTTCGAGTTGCGGATCGTTGTTGATGCCCAGTTCCTTCAGTACTTCGTCGCAGGTCTGCTTCATTACAGTCGCGCGCGGATCGCGGTTCTTGTAAACGCGGTGACCGAAGCCCATCAGCTTGAACGGATCGTTCTTGTCCTTGGCCTTGGCGATGAACTTGTCGATGTTCGAAACATCGCCAATCTCGTCCAGCATGGTCAGAACGGCTTCGTTCGCACCGCCGTGGGCAGGGCCCCACAGTGCGGCGATACCGGCGGCGATACAGGCGAACGGGTTGGCACCCGAGGAGCCTGCCAGGCGCACGGTGGAGGTCGATGCGTTCTGCTCGTGGTCGGCATGGAGGATGAAGATCCGGTCCATGGCCTTGGCGAGTACCGGGCTGATCGGTTTGATCTCGCACGGGGTGTTGAACATCATGTGCAGGAAGTTTTCCGCGTACGTCAGGTCGTTGCGCGGGTACATCATGGGTTGGCCCATGGAGTACTTGTAAACCATCGCTGCCAGGGTCGGCATCTTGGCAACCAGGCGGATCGCGGAGATTTCGCGATGCTGCGGGTTATTGATGTCCAGGGAGTCGTGGTAGAAGGCCGAAAGGGCGCCGACTACGCCACACATGACGGCCATCGGGTGGGCGTCGCGACGGAAGCCGTTGAAGAAGGTTTTCAGCTGCTCGTGAACCATGGTGTGGTTTTTCACGGTGCTGACGAACTGGGCCTTCTGTTCTGCGGTCGGCAATTCGCCGTTGAGCAGCAGGTAGCAGGTTTCCAGGTAGTCCGACTTTTCAGCCAGCTGTTCGATCGGGTAGCCGCGGTGCAACAGAATGCCGTTGTCGCCGTCGATATAGGTGATCTTCGATTCGCACGAGGCGGTCGACATGAAACCCGGGTCGAAAGTGAAGCGGCCCGTGGCCGTCAGGCCCCGAACATCGATTACATCGGGACCAACGGTGCCGGTTAAAATGGGCAGCTCGACGGGGGCTGCGCCCTCGATGATCAACTGCGCTTTTTTGTCAGCCATGTGGCCTCCTATTTATGCTTGAACCATCAGACAGACCCCCCACGCAGGGCCCGCACCACTATAGTGAGATAAATTCGAATGTCAATTTGCCTAAAGTCTTGCTCCAGAAGGCTTTAAGCGCACTTTTTCCTCGAAATTGACTGCCATTTACGCCTTTTATGCGACTTGTGCAATCAGCTATTGGGGGTAGGTGATTGCGTTGTCATTAGTAGCCTAACTGTCTATACTCGGCCACCGACCGCCAAGGGCTTTTGGGCTTGCTTTCATTGGGGGTCGCATCCCTGGGTGGTGGTTACCTGACCAGTGCACTCCCCAACAACTTTGCCCTGATTGTTAGGGGCTCTTCAGTGTGAAAAAAAAGCCGTGAAAAGCCAACGACCTGTAAACCTAGACCTAAGGACCATCAAACTCCCAGTCACTGCTTACACGTCCATTCTTCACCGTATCTCCGGTGTCATCCTCTTCGTGTGCCTTGCCATCATGCTTTACGCATTGGACAAGTCGCTGAGCTCCGAGGAAGGCTTCGGTCAGGTGAAAGCGTGTCTGACCAGTCCGCTAGCCAAGCTAGTGATTTGGGGCATCCTGTCCGCTCTGCTGTATCACCTGGTTGCCGGTGTGCGCCATTTGATCATGGACATGGGCATCGGTGAGACGCTGGAAGGCGGCAAGCTGGGCTCGAAAATCGTTATCGCCGTTTCCGTGGTGGTAATCGTTCTGGCAGGAGTCTGGATATGGTAACTAACGTCACGAACCTCTCGCGTTCGGGCCTCTATGACTGGATGGCGCAACGTGTGTCGGCGGTCGTTCTCGCGGCTTACTTCATTTTTCTGATCGGATACGTCGTGGCCCACCCAGGCCTCGAGTACGCCCAGTGGCATGAACTGTTCGCCCACAACGGGATGCGTATTTTCAGCCTCCTGGCCCTTGTTGCTCTCGGCGCTCACGCCTGGGTCGGCATGTGGACCATCGCGACTGACTACCTGACGCCAATGGCGTTCGGCAAGTCCGCGACGGCTATACGTTTCCTTTTCCAGGCAGTATGCGGCGTTGCGATGTTCGCTTACTTCGTCTGGGGTGTGCAGATTCTCTGGGGTATCTGAGTCATGGCTAACATTCCAACGATTTCTTTCGACGCCATCATTATTGGTGGTGGCGGTGCCGGCATGCGCGCTGCGCTGCAGCTGGCACAGGGCGGTCACAAGACTGCCGTGATCACCAAGGTTTTCCCGACCCGTTCGCACACTGTATCCGCCCAGGGCGGCATCACCTGCGCGATCGCGTCCGCCGACCCGAACGATGACTGGCGCTGGCACATGTACGATACCGTCAAGGGTTCCGACTACATCGGTGACCAGGACGCTATCGAATACATGTGTCAGGAAGGCCCGGCTGCCGTTTTCGAGCTGGACCACATGGGTCTGCCGTTCTCGCGTACCGAGCAAGGCCGTATCTACCAGCGTCCGTTCGGTGGTCAGTCCAAGGACTACGGTAAAGGCGGCCAGGCTGCCCGTACCTGCGCAGCCTCCGACCGTACCGGTCACGCGCTGCTGCACACCCTTTATCAGGGCAACCTGAAAGCCGGTACCACGTTCCTGAACGAGTACTACGCTGTCGACCTGGTGAAAAACCAGGAAGGCGAATTTGTCGGTGTGATCGCGATCTGCATCGAAACCGGCGAAACTTCGTACATCCGCGCCAAGGCCACTGTACTGGCCACTGGCGGTGCTGGCCGTATCTACGCCTCCACCACCAACGCCCTGATCAACACCGGTGACGGCGTTGGCATGGCGCTGCGTGCTGGCGTGCCGGTGCAAGACATCGAAATGTGGCAGTTCCACCCGACCGGCATCGCCGGCGCCGGTGTACTGGTGACCGAAGGTTGCCGTGGTGAAGGTGGTTACCTGATCAACAAGCACGGTGAGCGTTTCATGGAGCGTTATGCTCCGAACGCGAAAGACCTCGCTGGTCGTGACGTGGTTGCCCGCTCGATGGTTAAAGAAATCATCGCCGGCAACGGTTGCGGTCCGAATGGCGACCACGTAATGCTCAAACTCGACCACCTGGGCGAGGAAGTGCTGCACAGCCGTCTGCCAGGCATCTGCGAACTGTCGAAGACTTTCGCCCACGTTGACCCGGTGGTTGCGCCGGTTCCGGTTGTTCCGACCTGCCACTACATGATGGGCGGCGTTGCCACCAACATTCATGGTCAGGCGATCACCCAGAATGCCGAAGGCGTGGATCAGATCATTCCTGGTCTGTTCGCCGTAGGCGAAGTGGCTTGCGTATCGGTACACGGTGCCAACCGTCTGGGCGGCAACTCGCTGCTCGACCTGGTGGTATTCGGCCGCGCTGCCGGCCTGCACCTGGAAAAGGCGCTGACCGACGGCATCGAATACGACGATGCGACCGAAGCCGACATCGAAGCTGCCCTGTCGCGTCTGAACGCGCTGAACGGCCGTACCGATGGCGAAGACGTGGCGACCCTGCGTCGCGAGCTGCAGAGCTGCATGCAGAACTACTTCGGTGTATTCCGTACTGGCGAATACATGCAGAAGGGTATCGCTCAGCTGGCCGATCTGCGCAAGCGCATCGCCAACGTGAAGATCAACGATAAGTCGCAAGCGTTCAACACCGCGCGTATCGAAGCTCTGGAACTGCAAAACCTGCTGGAAGTGGCTGAAGCTACCGCCATTGCGGCCGAAGTACGTAAAGAGTCCCGCGGCGCCCACGCCCGTGAAGACTTCGAAGACCGTGACGACGAAAACTGGCTGTGCCACACCCTGTACTTCCCGGGTGACAAGCGCGTCACCAAGCGTGCCGTGAACTTCTCGCCGAAGACTGTTCCGACTTTCGAACCTAAAGTCCGGACTTATTAAGGGTGACCGCCATGTTGCAAGTCAGTGTTTATCGCTACAACCCTGATCAGGACGCTGCGCCGTTCATGCAGGAATTCCAGGTCGATACCGGTGGTAAAGACCTGATGGTGCTGGACGTGCTGGCCCTGATCAAAGAGCAGGACGAGGGTTTCTCCTATCGTCGCTCTTGCCGTGAAGGCGTCTGCGGCTCCGACGGCATGAACATCAACGGCAAGAACGGCCTGGCGTGCATCACGCCGCTGTCCGCTGTCGTAAAAGGCAACAAGTTGATCGTTCGTCCGCTGCCAGGTTTGCCGGTTATCCGTGACCTGGTTGTCGATATGAGCATCTTCTACAAGCAATACGAGAAGGTTAAGCCTTACCTGCAGAACGACACGCCGGCTCCGGCCATCGAGCGTCTGCAGTCCCCTGAAGAGCGTGAAAAGCTCGACGGTCTGTACGAGTGCATCCTGTGCGCCTGCTGCTCGACCTCGTGCCCGTCCTTCTGGTGGAACCCGGACAAGTTCCTGGGTCCGGCTGCCCTGCTGCAAGCGTACCGCTTCCTGGCAGACAGCCGTGACACCAAGACATCCGAGCGTCTGGCTTCGCTGGATGACCCGTTCAGCGTCTTCCGCTGCCGGGGCATCATGAACTGCGTCAACGTATGTCCGAAAGGCCTGAACCCGACTAAGGCCATCGGTCACATCCGTAACATGCTGCTTTCGAGCGGCGTGTGATTCAGCTGCTGTAACCGTAGAACCGCTGTAACGAAGAGGCTGTGGCGCGGGCTTCAACCCGCGTCATGGCTATAACCAGAGCAGTAGCCACAAGCTGCAGCTCTTATTTTGAAGAAATGAGACAAGCAGGGGCATCCGGGCTGGTACCCGGACTATCAGCGTGATCCTAAGTGGCTTGTTTTGGTCGCTGCATTCGGACTTCTGCAAGTTTGCTCGGTATTGACGCCGATGGTGTTCCCCTAACCGAGGGTGACCAAGCATGCAAGAAAGCGTGATGCAGCGCATGTGGAACAGCGCCTACCTTTCAGGTGGAAACGCTGCCTATGTGGAAGAGCTTTATGAGCTCTACCTGCACGACCCTAACGCTGTGCCAGAAGAGTGGCGCACCTACTTTCAGAAGCTGCCTGCCGACGGCAGCTCTGCCACTGATGTTTCGCACTCCACAATTCGCGATCATTTCGTGCTGCTGGCAAAGAACCAGCGCCGCGCTCAACCGGTTTCCGCCGGCAGCGTGAGCAGTGAGCACGAGAAGAAGCAAGTTGAAGTGCTGCGATTGATCCAGGCCTACCGTATGCGTGGCCACCAGGCAGCCCAGCTGGACCCGCTGGGGCTGTGGCAGCGTCCTGCACCTGCAGACCTGTCGATCAATCATTACGGCTTGACCAATGCCGATCTTGATACGACCTTCCGTGCCGGCGACCTGTTCATCGGCAAAGAGGAAGCGAGCCTACGCGAAATTCACGAAGCGTTGCAGCAGACATATTGCCGCACCATCGGCGCTGAATTCACGCACATCACCGATTCCGAGCAGCGCCAGTGGTTCCAGCAGCGTCTGGAAAGCGTGCGTGGTCGTCCGACGTACTCGGCCGACATCAAGAGCCACCTGCTCGAGCGCGTCACTGCCGGTGAAGGCCTGGAAAAATACCTGGGCACCAAATACCCGGGCACCAAGCGTTTCGGTCTGGAAGGCGGCGAAAGCCTGATTCCGATGCTCGACGAACTGATCCAGCGTTCCGGTTCCTACGGTACCAAGGAAGTCGTCATCGGCATGGCCCACCGTGGCCGTCTGAACGTGCTGGTCAACACCTTCGGCAAGAACCCGCGCGAGCTGTTCGACGAGTTCGAAGGCAAGAAGAAGGTCGAGCTGGGTTCCGGTGACGTCAAATACCACCAGGGCTTCTCGTCCAACGTGATGACCGCCGGCGGTGAAGTTCACCTGGCCATGGCGTTCAACCCGTCCCACCTGGAGATCGTTTCCCCGGTGGTCGAAGGTTCGGTGCGCGCCCGTCAGGATCGTCGTAACGACCCGACCGGTGAGAAGGTTCTGCCGATCTCCATCCACGGTGACGCTGCATTCGCAGGTCAGGGCGTGGTCATGGAAACCTTCCAGATGTCGCAGACCCGCGGTTTCAAGACCGGCGGTACCGTGCACATCGTGATCAACAACCAGGTCGGTTTCACCATCAGCAACCCGCTGGACTCGCGCTCCACCGAGTACGCCACCGACGTTGCGAAGATGATCCAGGCGCCGATCCTCCATGTGAATGGTGATGATCCGGAAGCCGTGCTGTTCGTCACCCAGCTGGCCATCGACTACCGCATGCAGTTCAAGCGTGACGTGGTGATCGACCTGGTCTGCTACCGTCGCCGCGGCCACAACGAGGCCGACGAGCCAAGCGGCACCCAGCCGTTGATGTATCAGCAGATCACCAAGCAGCGCACCACCCGTGAGCTGTACGCTGATCGTCTGACCCAGGCCGGTGTAGTCGACGCAGAGCGTGTTCAGGCGAAAGTCGACGAATACCGCAACGCGCTGGACAACGGTCTGCACGTAGTGAAATCGCTGGTCAAAGAGCCGAACAAAGAGTTGTTCGTGGACTGGCGTCCGTATCTGGGCCACGCCTGGACTGCGCGTCACGACACCCGTTTCGACCTGAAGACCCTGCAGGAACTGTCTGCCAAGCTGCTGGAAATTCCGGAAGGCTTCGTGGTTCAGCGTCAGGTCGCGAAGATCTACGAAGACCGTCAGAAGATGCAAGCCGGCGGCCTGCCGATCAACTGGGGTTATGCCGAAACCATGGCGTACGCAACCCTGGCGTTCGAAGGTCACCCGATCCGCATGACCGGTCAGGACATCGGCCGCGGTACGTTCTCGCACCGTCACGCTGTGCTGCACAACCAGAAAGACGCGGGCACCTACATTCCGCTGCAGAACCTGTACGACGGTCAGCCACGTTTTGACCTGTACGACTCGTTCCTCTCGGAAGAAGCGGTACTGGCCTTCGAATACGGTTACTCGACCACCACGCCAAACGCGCTGGTGATCTGGGAAGCCCAGTTCGGCGACTTCGCCAACGGTGCACAGGTCGTTATCGACCAGTTCATCACCAGCGGCGAGCACAAGTGGGGCCGTCTCTGCGGTCTGACCATGCTGTTGCCGCACGGTTACGAAGGTCAGGGTCCTGAGCACAGCTCGGCACGTCTTGAGCGTTACCTGCAGCTGTGCGCCGAGCACAACATTCAGGTGTGCATGCCGACCACCCCGGCCCAGATCTACCACTTGCTGCGCCGTCAGGTGATTCGCCCGCTGCGCAAACCTCTGGTAGTGCTGACGCCGAAGTCGCTGCTGCGCCACAAGCTGGCCGTCTCGACCCTGGAAGATCTGGCCGAAGGTTCGTTCCAGACCGTGATCCCGGAAATCGATGCACTGGACCCGAAAAAGGTCGAGCGCGTTGTTCTGTGCAGCGGCAAGGTCTACTACGACCTGCTGGAAAAACGTCGTGCCGAAGGCCGTGACGATATCGCCATCGTGCGTATCGAGCAGCTGTATCCATTCCCTGAGGACGACTTGAAAGAAGTCCTGGCGCCTTATACCAACGTCAAGCATGCCGTCTGGTGTCAGGAAGAGCCGATGAACCAGGGCGCCTGGTACTGCAGCCAGCATCACCTGCGTCGCAGCATCGGTAACCTCAACAAGTCTCTCGTACTCGAGTACGCGGGCCGTGAGGCTTCTGCTGCCCCAGCATGTGGTTACGCATCGATGCACGCCGAGCAGCAGGAAAAACTGCTGCAAGACGCGTTTACCGTTTAACGCCTTCGCGCACCTGAAACCGAATTTAAGGAACCACAGATAATGGCTATCGAGATCAAAGCCCCCACTTTCCCGGAATCGGTTGCCGATGGCACCGTTGCCACCTGGCACAAAAAACCGGGCGACGCCGTCAAGCGTGACGACCTGATCGTCGACATCGAAACCGACAAAGTCGTACTGGAAGTGCTGGCGACCGCCGACGGCGTGCTGGGCGCAATCGTCAAGAACGAAGGCGACACCGTTCTGTCCGACGAAGTCCTGGGCTCCATCGAAGCGGGTGGTGCTGCTGCCGCTGCTCCAGCCGCAGCTGCCGCTGCCCCGGCTGCTGCCGAAGGCGAAGACGATCCTGTTGCTGCTCCGGCTGCGCGCAAGCTGGCTGAAGAGAACGGCATCAACATCGCTTCCGTTGCCGGCACCGGCAAAGGCGGTCGTGTGACCAAGGAAGACGTGGTCGCTGCGGTTGCCGCGAAGAAAGCCGCTCCAGCTGCTGCACCTGCCAAGGCTGCTGCTCCAGCCGCTGCTGCTCCTGTGTTCGCCGCTGGCGACCGCGTTGAAAAACGCGTGCCGATGACCCGTCTGCGTGCCAAGGTTGCCGAGCGTCTGGTTGAAGCCCAGTCGAACATGGCGATGCTGACTACCTTCAACGAAGTCGACATGACCGAAGTCATGGCCCTGCGTTCGAAGTACAAGGACCTGTTCGAGAAGTCCCACAACGGCGTACGCCTGGGCTTCATGTCGTTCTTCGTCAAGGCGGCCACCGAAGCGCTGAAACGCTTCCCGGCAGTCAACGCTTCGATCGACGGCGCGGACATCGTCTACCACGGTTACGCCGACATCGGTGTTGCCGTTTCCAGCGACCGTGGCCTGGTTGTACCGGTTCTGCGTAACGCCGAGCTGATGAGCCTGGCTGAAATCGAAGGCGGCATCGCCACGTTCGGCAAGAAGGCCCGTGACGGCAAACTGTCGATGGAAGAGATGACCGGCGGTACCTTCACCATCACCAACGGTGGTACCTTCGGTTCGATGATGTCGACCCCGATCGTCAACCCGCCGCAGGCAGCGATTCTGGGCATGCACAACATCATCCAGCGTCCTATGGCCATCAACGGTCAGGTCGTGATCCGTCCGATGATGTACCTGGCACTGTCCTACGATCACCGTCTGATCGATGGCAAAGAAGCTGTGACCTTCCTGGTGACCATCAAGAACCTGCTGGAAGATCCGGCTCGTCTGTTGCTGGATATCTGATAGAAGCAGCTGCGGGCTTCAAGTTTCAAGCTGCAAGAAAAGGCAGCTTGGCTTGGAGCGCGCGGCTTGAAGCTTTTCGCTAAAGAGGATTTTTTGAATGTCGCAGAAATTTGACGTAGTAGTGATCGGTGCCGGCCCTGGCGGCTATGTAGCTGCCATCAAGGCCGCGCAGCTGGGTCTCACCACTGCCTGCATCGAGAAGTACACCGACGCTGAAGGCAAACAGGCCCTCGGCGGTACTTGCCTGAACGTCGGCTGCATTCCGTCCAAGGCGCTGCTGGACAGCTCCTGGAAGTACAAGGAAGCCAAAGAGAGCTTCAACGTTCACGGTATCTCGACCGGCGAAGTCAAAATGGACGTCGCAGCGATGGTTGGCCGCAAGGCTGGCATCGTCAAGAACCTGACTGGCGGCGTTGCCACCCTGTTCAAGGCCAACGGCGTTACCTCGATCCAGGGCCACGGCAAGCTGCTGGCCGGCAAAAAAGTCGAAGTCACCAAGCCGGACGGCTCGGTTGAAGTCATCGAAGCCGAAAACGTCATCCTGGCCCCAGGTTCGCGTCCGATCGACATTCCACCGGCTCCGGTCGATCAGAAAGTCATCGTCGATTCGACTGGCGCTCTGGAATTCCAGTCCGTACCTAAACGCCTGGGCGTGATCGGCGCTGGCGTGATCGGTCTGGAGCTGGGTTCGGTGTGGTCGCGTCTGGGTTCCGAAGTGGTTGTCCTGGAAGCACTGGACACCTTCCTGATGGCAGCGGACACCGCTGTTTCCAAGGAAGCGCTGAAAACCCTGACCAAGCAAGGTCTGGACATCAAGCTGGGCGCTCGCGTAACCGGTTCGAAAGTGAACGGCGACGAAGTCGTTGTGAACTACACCGATGCCAACGGCGAACAGACCATCACTTTCGACAAGCTGATCGTAGCCGTTGGTCGCCGTCCGGTGACCACTGATCTGCTGGCTGCCGACAGCGGCGTGACCCTGGACGAGCGCGGTTTCGTGCACGTTGACGATCACTGCGCCACCACCGTACCGGGCGTTTACGCCATCGGTGACGTGGTTCGCGGCATGATGCTGGCGCACAAGGCCTCGGAAGAGGGCATCATGGTTGTCGAGCGCATCAAGGGCCACAAGGCTCAGATGAACTATGACCTGATCCCTTCGGTTATTTATACTCACCCGGAAATCGCGTGGGTAGGCAAAACCGAGCAGGCCTTGAAAGCCGAAGGCGTTGAAGTTAACGTCGGCACCTTCCCGTTCGCCGCTTCCGGCCGTGCCATGGCCGCCAACGATACCGGTGGTTTCGTCAAGGTCATCGCTGATGCCAAGACCGACCGCGTATTGGGCGTGCACGTGATTGGCCCGAGCGCTGCAGAACTGGTTCAGCAGGGCGCGATCGGTATGGAATTCGGCACCAGCGCTGAAGACCTGGGCATGATGGTTTTCTCCCATCCGACCCTGTCTGAAGCCTTGCACGAAGCTGCTCTGGCGGTGAATGGCGGCGCCATTCACATTGCCAACCGCAAGAAGCGTTAAGACACACAATAAGAAACCACGGCGGTTGCGGCCCGTCGTGAGCCTTGCGAGCAAGTCTCACCGCGGAATGTCCGCTGGACGCAGTCTTGCGTAGCTGCACCGGGTATCCGGAAAGGCTACGCAAGCAGCAGTCACAGGTGGCGCGGCACTCATCAAGAGCGCAGCGCCGAATGCGCAGTACCTAACGAAGACGGTAAAAAGCATGAATCTTCACGAGTATCAGGGTAAGCAGCTGTTCGCTGAATACGGCCTGCCAGTTTCCACTGGTTACGCAGTAGACACCCCGGAAGCAGCAGCAGAAGCTTGCGACAAAATCGGCGGCAGCGAGTGGGTTGTCAAAGCCCAGGTCCACGCCGGTGGTCGCGGTAAAGCGGGCGGCGTCAAGCTGGTTCGCAACAAAGAAGACGCCAAGGCCTTCGCACAGCAGTGGCTGGGCAAGCGTCTGGTGACTTACCAGACTGACGCCAATGGTCAGCCAGTCACCAAGATCCTGGTTGAATCGTGCACTGATATCGCTAAAGAGCTGTACCTGGGCGCTGTCGTTGACCGTTCGAGCCGTCGCATCGTGTTCATGGCTTCCACCGAAGGTGGCGTGGACATCGAGAAAATCGCTCACGACACTCCAGAAAAAATTCTGAAAGCCACTATCGATCCACTGGTTGGCGCTCAGCCATTCCAGGGTCGCGAGCTGGCGTTCCAACTGGGTCTGGAAGGCAAGCAAGTTGCCCAGTTCGCCAAGATCTTCGTTGGTCTGGCCAAACTGTTCCAGGATCACGATCTGGCCCTGCTGGAAGTGAACCCGCTGGTGATCAAGGCTGACGGCGATCTGCACTGCCTGGACGCCAAGATCAACATCGACGCCAACGCCATGTACCGTCAGCCTAAGCTGAAGACTTTCCACGATCCGTCGCAAGACGATCCGCGCGAAGCGCACGCTGCCAAGTTCGAACTGAACTACGTAGCCCTGGAAGGCAACATCGGCTGCATGGTCAACGGTGCCGGCCTGGCCATGGGTACCATGGACATCGTCAACCTGCACGGCGGCAAGCCAGCCAACTTCCTCGACGTAGGTGGTGGTGCTACCAAAGAGCGCGTGACCGAAGCCTTCAAGATCATCCTGTCCGACACCAACGTCGCTGCAGTACTGGTCAACATCTTCGGCGGCATCGTTCGCTGCGACATGATTGCCGAAGGCATCATTGGCGCTGTGAAAGAAGTCGGCGTGAAAATCCCGGTTGTTGTTCGCCTTGAAGGCAACAACGCTGAGCTGGGCGCTAAAGTACTGGCAGAAAGCGGTTTGAACATCATCGCTGCTACCAGCCTGACCGACGCTGCTCAACAAGTTGTCAAAGCTGCGGAGGGCAAATAATGAGCGTCCTGATCAATAAAGACACCAAAGTTATCTGCCAGGGTATTACCGGTTCGCAAGGTAGTTTCCACACCCAGCAAGCCATCGAATACGGCACCAAGATGGTTGGTGGCGTAACTCCGGGCAAAGGCGGCACCGAGCACCTGGGTCTGCCAGTGTTCAACACCGTCAAAGACGCAGTAGCTGCCACTGGCGCTACCGCCAGCGTGATCTACGTTCCGGCTCCTTTCTGCAAGGATTCGATCCTGGAAGCTGCTTTCGGCGGCATCAAGCTGATCGTCTGCATCACCGAAGGCATTCCTACCTTGGACATGCTGGACGCTAAAGTTAAGTGCGACGAGCTGGGTGTTACCCTGATCGGCCCTAACTGCCCAGGCGTGATCACCCCAGGCGAATGCAAGATCGGCATCATGCCAGGTCACATTCACTTGCCAGGCAAGGTCGGTATCGTTTCGCGTTCCGGCACCCTGACCTACGAAGCTGTGAAGCAGACCACTGACGCCGGTTTCGGTCAGTCGACTTGCGTCGGCATCGGTGGTGACCCGATCCCGGGTTCGAACTTCATCGACATCCTGAAGCTGTTCCAGGAAGACCCGAAGACCGAAGCGATCGTGATGATCGGCGAGATCGGCGGTTCGGCTGAAGAAGAAGCGGCTGCCTACATCAAGGCACACGTGACCAAGCCGGTTGTTTCCTACATCGCTGGTGTGACTGCTCCTCCGGGCAAGCGCATGGGCCATGCTGGCGCAATCATCTCTGGCGGCAAAGGCACTGCAGACGAGAAATTCGCTGCTCTGCAAGACGCAGGCGTGAAAACCGTGCGTTCGCTGGCAGATATCGGCAAGGCCTTGGCCGAGCTGACCGGTTGGGCTGTCAAGTAAGCCTCGTGCTTGACTGACGCTTCACCAGACAAAGGCCACCTTCGGGTGGCCTTTGTTGTTTCTGGCATATGGGTATTCGAGTGGATTTTTGTGGCGAGGGAGCTTGCTCCCGCTGGGCTGCGAAGCAGCCCGAATACAATCTCCAGGTTCATGAGGGTTTACTGGGTTTGCGCCTGCTGCGCAGTCGAGCGGGAGCAAGCTCCCTCGCCACAGGGTTGTGGTTAGGAAAAATAGATGCGTAAACGCGACACAGACACGTCGTGTATCGGATAGTTCGCCCTCAAACAGTGCGTTTGTCAGACAAATTCGTTAGGCTAGCAGCCATTTTTGCGTCTGCCGCCCACAAGGCATGCAACGCGCTAAACGGGTCAGCCCCATACGGACTGACAGCATTTCCCTAACCCCACAGGGAAATCCCCCTCTAAATTCCGATTCAGTAGTGTGGTATTTCCTTAATGAAAGTTTTGAAAGGTCAGGACATCCTGGCACTGGGCTTCATGACATTTGCCCTGTTCGTCGGGGCCGGCAACATCATTTTCCCGCCTATCGTCGGCCTGCAGTCCGGACCTAACGTCTGGATGGCGGCGCTGGGCTTCCTGATCACGGCGGTCGGTCTGCCGGTGATCACCGTCGTCGCCCTGGCCAAGGTCGGTGGTGCGATGGATGCGCTGAGCAGCCCGATCGGCAAGATTGCCGGTGGTGTGCTCGCCGCGGCGTGCTACCTGGCAGTCGGCCCGCTGTTCGCCACCCCGCGAACAGCGACCGTGTCGTTCGAAGTGGGTCTGGCGCCGCTGACCGGCGAAAGCCCGCTGGCACTGTTCCTCTACAGCTCGGTGTACTTCCTGCTGGTGTTCTTCATCTCGCTGTACCCGGGCCGTCTGCTCGATACCGTGGGGCGTTTCCTCGCGCCGCTGAAGATCATCGCCCTGGCCGTCCTCGGCATTGCCGCATTCGCGCTGCCGGCCGGTGACATTGGTGTCGCCACCCCGGAATACGTTGCCGCACCGTTTTCTCAAGGTTTCATCAATGGTTACCTGACCATGGACACCTTGGGCGCTCTGGTATTCGGCATCGTCATCGTCAACGCGATCCGCTCCCGTGGCGTCGAGTCGCCTGCGCTGATCACCCGTTACGCGATCATTGCCGGCCTCATCGCCGGTGTCGGTCTGGCGCTGGTGTACATCAGCCTGTTCCGCCTCGGTTCCGGCAGCCATGAGGTCGCGGTCGGTGCCACCAACGGCGCGGCGGTATTGCATGCTTACGTGCAACACACCTTCGGTTCGCTGGGCAGTGGTTTCCTCGCGGTGCTGATCTCGCTGGCGTGCCTGGTGACGGCGGTCGGTCTGACCTGCGCCTGCGCCGAATACTTCAGCCGCGTACTGCCATTGTCGTACAAGACCCTGGTGATCATCCTCGCCGCGTTTTCGCTGCTGGTGTCCAACCTGGGCCTGACCAAGCTGATCGCGTTCTCGATCCCGGTGCTGACCGCGATCTACCCGCCGTGCATCGTTCTGGTAGCGCTGAGCTTCTGCAAGGACTTCTGGCATGAACACGCTCGGATTCTCGGCCCGGTGATGCTGGTATCGTTCCTGTTCGGCACCATCGACGCGCTCAAGGGCGCCGGTCTGGCTGACTGGATGCCGTCGCAGCTGTCGCACCTGCCGCTGAGCGAGCAGGGTCTGGCGTGGCTGGTGCCATGCGTGATGACCCTGGTGGTCGCCGTGGTCTGTGATCGCCTGCTGGGCAAGCGCAGCGAAGCCGTTGCCTGACGTTGCCTGACCCGCCACAAGCGGGTCTTCAGCGCTTAAACAGAAATGCCCCGTATCAATCGATACGGGGCATTTTTTATGGATGTCAGGCAGTGTCTTTTTCCTTGAACCAGCGTCGAAGCACTGCATCGATTTTATGTAGGAGTGAGCCTGCTCGCGATGGCGTCGTGTCTGTCAGATCAATGCCGGATGTGCCACCGGATCGCGAGCAGGCACACTCCTACAGGTAATGCATTCACATTTCACAGGAAAACGAATGTCGTTCATCCAAGCCAACATGATCCACCTGCTGGCCGCGCTCTGGTTTGTCATCTGCTGGGGCGGCTACACCCGTTATGCGTCATGGAAGGCCCGCGACACCGCATGCCTGGCCAGTGTGCTGCACCTGTACCGCGAAGACTGGATGCGCCGCATGCTGTTGCGCGACAACCGCATCGCCGACGCCAGCGTGATCGGTAACCTGGAGCGCAATGCCTCGTTCTTCGCCTCCAGCACCCTGATCATCCTCGCCGGCATTCTCACCGTGCTCGGAGCGTCCGAGCGCGCCGTGTCTTTGCTGGCGGATATCCCGATGGTGCAGCAGGCATCGCAGGGCATGTCGGAGATCAAGTTGCTGTGTCTGGCGCTGGTGTTCGTCTATGCGTTCTTTACGTTCAGCTGGTGCATGCGTCAGTACAACTTTGCCGCAGTACTGGTCGGCTCGGCGCCGATGATTGGTGAGCGCCAGGTTTCCGAGCAGGAACGCAAGGCCTTCGCCCTGCGGGCGGCGCGAGTGATTTCGATGGCGGCCAACCAGTTCAACTTCGGCCTGCGCTCTTATTACTTCGGCATGAGCATGCTGGCATGGTTTGTCAGCCCATGGCTGTTCATGTTGATGAGTGCCGGGGTGGTCATCGTGTTGTACCGCCGCGAGTTTCATTCCGACGTGCTTGATGTGATGGTCTATACCCCTACAGAGGCGCCATTGCCCGAATCCAATAAAGAGGCCGTTTGATGAGTATTCCGTTCTGGTGTGTGTTTATCAGTGCATTGTTGATTTACATCGCGCGTATGCCGGTGGGCAAGGCCATGAAAGAGCAGGGTGGTTACAACAACCATCTACCGCGCCAACAGCAGGCGCAACTCACTGGCTACGGCGCGCGGGCGCTGGCGGCGCACCAGAACTGCATCGAAGCGTTCATTCTGTTTGCCGTCGGCGTGCTGATGGCGCACACCACACAAACACAAGGCTGGTTGATTGATGCCCTGGCAATCATCTTTGTGATCGCGCGGATTCTTTACGTGTGGTTGTACCTGGCGGATAAACCATCCCTGCGCAGCCTGGTGTGGCTGGTCGGCCTGATCTGCAGTTTATTACTGATGATTAGTCCGACTTTTAGAACCGTATTGTTCTAACACAACCTCTACACCAAGGCTGACAAAAAATAACAGGCAAAAGAAAACCCGCACTTGGCGGGTTTTCTTTTTCTGCATCAAGTCGCAATTATTGCTTCTTGGCAGCTTCTTCCTGAGCAGCTTGATTCGATTCAGCCTGAGCTTTGGCAGCTTCGGCGTTTTCTTTTGCTGCGTCGTTCACTTTATCCTGAGCTTTGTTCATGTCTTGCTGAGCTTGCTCAGCATGTTGGTTGGCATCTTGAGCTTTGTCCTCGGATTTTTTATCGCAGGCAGCGAGACCGAGGGAAGCGGTCAACATCAAGGCAATAGCTAAAGTCTTACGCATGGGGTGTTTCTCCTTATGGAAAATAACTACTGGCCTTAAGAGCACTGGCCCAAAGGTTAAGTTCCTCATTTCGTTCAGATATATAAGTTTGTTTTTCAGTGGAACTTTTGCGGCATTTCCTACTACTGGCAAAAGGCTCTAACGCGAGTAATTATCAAATGGCTGAAAACCCCGTTTTTGAGCGCGCAACACGCTTTCTCTCGGCCCTGCGCCATTGTCAGGTGCTCGGTCTGACGGTTCACAGCGCCAGCAGCGAAGGGCTGACGGTGAGGCTGCCGTACAGCGCGCAAATCGTCGGCAACCCGCAGACCGGGGTCATCCACGGCGGAGCCATTACCTCGCTGATGGACACCGCGTGCGGCATGTCCACGCTGTGCGTGCTACCGGAATTCGAAGTCTGCCCGACCCTGGACCTGCGCATCGACTACATGCACGCCGCCGAACCAAACAAGGATGTCTATGGCTTTGCCCAGTGTTATCGAGTCACCACCGATGTGATCTTCGCCCGCGGCTTTGCCTATCAGGACGACCCGCAGCAGCCGATCGCCCATGTCGTCGGCACATTCATGCGCATGGGCAAGGGTCTGAAAGGCACTCAGGGATTTGCCGGCAAGGTCAAAGGAGAGAATCGATGAGCGATGACTGGAAGCAACAACTGCTGCAGGCTCACGCTCAGGGTGATTACGCGCCGCTGCTGCAACTGATTCCTTATGCAGGATTGATCGGCGTCGAATGCTCGCGAGTCGGCGATGAATTGCTGTTCAAGCTGCCGGCGAACAAGGACAACATTGGTAACCCTTTATTGCCGGCGATCCATGGCGGGGTGATTGCCGGGTTCATGGAGCTGGCGGCCGCGTTACATTTGCTGATCTTCACCGGTTCGCCCGGGGTACCGAAGATCATCGACTTTTCTCTGGATTACCTGCGCGCCGGGCAGTTTCGCGACACTTGGGCCAAATGTCAGGTCTGTCGTCAGGGCCGGCGCGTGGCCAACGTCGCCATCACGGCCTGGCAAAGTACCGAGAGCGAACCGATTGCCACCGCCCGTGCACATTTCAAAATTGATGAGCCCTTGAAATCCTGAACGCTGCCCCCAACTCAGTGAACAACCCGCCGCCGACCCTTTGGGTCGTGGCCACTGCCATCTGATTGGAGTTTGATGACCATGAGTGTGGAAACTCAAAAGGAAACCCTGGGCTTCCAGACCGAGGTAAAGCAGCTGCTGCACCTCATGATCCATTCGCTGTATTCCAACAAGGAAATCTTCCTTCGCGAATTGATCTCGAACGCCTCTGACGCTGTCGACAAGCTGCGCTTCGAAGCCCTGGCCAAGCCTGAGTTGCTCGAAGGTGGCGCTGAACTGAAAATCCGTGTGAGCTTCGACAAGGACGCCAAGACCGTCACCCTCGAAGACAACGGTATCGGCATGAACCGTGACGATGTGATCACCCACCTGGGGACCATCGCCAAATCCGGCACCGCCGATTTCATGAAGAATCTCTCGGGCGATCAGAAGAAAGATTCGCACCTGATCGGCCAGTTCGGTGTCGGCTTCTACTCGGCCTTCATCGTGGCTGACAAAGTCGACGTGTACAGCCGTCGTGCCGGCACTCCTGCCAGCGAAGGCGTGCACTGGTCGTCGAAAGGCGAGGGCGAGTTCGAAGTCGCCACCATCGACAAGCCGGAGCGCGGTACCCGCATCGTCCTGCACCTGAAATCCGCTGAAGACGAGTTCGCCGATGGCTGGCGTCTGCGCAACATCATCAAGAAGTACTCCGACCACATCGCGCTGCCGATCGAGCTGCCGAAAGAAGTCACTGTCGCCGAAGGTGAAGAAAAGCCTGCTGTCGAATGGGAAACCGTCAACCGCGCCAGCGCCCTGTGGACCCGTCCGCGTACTGAAGTGAAGGATGAGGAATACCAGGAGTTCTACAAGCACATCGCTCACGACTTCGAAAACCCGCTGGCCTGGAGTCATAACAAGGTCGAAGGCAAGCTCGAGTACAGCTCGCTGCTGTACGTGCCGGCCCGCGCGCCGTTCGATCTGTACCAGCGTGAAGCGCCGAAAGGCCTGAAGCTGTACGTGCAGCGCGTGTTCGTGATGGATCAGGCCGAGTCGTTCCTGCCGCTGTACCTGCGCTTCATCAAGGGTGTGGTCGATTCCAACGATCTGTCGCTGAACGTGTCGCGGGAAATCCTGCAGAAAGACCCGATCATCGACTCGATGAAGTCGGCGCTGACCAAGCGCGTGCTGGACATGCTGGAAAAACTGGCGAAGAACGAGCCTGAGCAATACAAGGGCTTCTGGAAAAACTTCGGTCAGGTCATGAAAGAAGGCCCGGCAGAAGATTTCGCCAACAAGGAAAAAATTGCCGGTCTGCTGCGTTTCGCATCGACCCAGGGTGACGACGGCGAGCAGGTCGTTGGTCTGGCTGACTACCTGGCGCGCGCCAAGGAAGGTCAGGACAAGATCTACTACCTCACCGGCGAAACCTACGCGCAGGTCAAGAACAGCCCGCACCTGGAAGTCTTCCGCAAGAAAGGCATCGAAGTGCTGCTGCTGACCGACCGTATCGACGAGTGGCTGATGAGCTACCTCAGCGAATTCGACGGCAAGACCTTTGTCGACGTGGCACGCGGCGATCTTGATCTGGGCAATCTGGACTCGGAAGAGGACAAGAAAGCTGCAGAAGAAGTCGCCAAATCCAAGGAAGGTCTGGTCGAGCGCCTGAAAACCGCGCTGGGTGATTCCGTTGCCGAGGTTCGCGTCTCTCACCGTCTGACCGACTCGCCAGCCATTCTGGCCATCGGTGAACAGGACCTGGGCCTGCAAATGCGCCAGATCCTCGAAGCCAGCGGGCAGAAAGTGCCGGAGTCGAAGCCGATCTTCGAATTCAACCCGAGCCACCCGCTGATCGAGAAACTCGACGGCGAGCAGAACGAAGGGCGTTTTGGCGACCTGTCGCACATCCTCTTCGATCAGGCCGCCCTGGCGGCTGGCGAAAGCTTGAAAGACCCGGCCGCTTACGTGACCCGTCTGAACAAGCTGCTGGTTGAACTGTCAGCTTGATCACGTTGTAGAAAAACCCGCTTCGGCGGGTTTTTTCATTCTGGTGTTTAACCTTCAGGAGTCAGAAATGAGCCAAGTTACTGTACGTTCCGTGGTCTATCAGCTGGATGGCCAGCCCTATGAAGGTCGTCTGGCGTTCGACACCGAGCACAAGGGCGCGCGCCCGGGCCTGCTGATGGCGCCGAACTGGATGGGCGTCAGCGCCGGGGCGGAAGAAATCGCCAAATCGGTCGCGGCCAAGGGCTACGTGGTGTTGATTGCTGACGTGTATGGCCAGGCAGTACGTCCGCAGAACGCTGACGAGGCCGGCGCGGCGATGATGCCGCTGAAGAACGACCGCGCACTGCTGCGCAGGCGCATGCAGGCAGCGTTCGAGCAGTTGCAGAAGCAGGGCGAGGCAGCGGTCGATACCTCGAAGCTGGCGGTGTTCGGGTTCTGCTTCGGTGGTTGCTGTGCACTGGATCTGGCGCGTACCGGTGCACCGGTGAAGGCAGCGGTGTCGTTCCACGGCACACTGGACTCGCCGAACTCGGCGGATGCCAAGAACATCAAGGGTTCAGTGCTGGTATTGCACGGCGCTTCCGATCCGTTGGTGCCGAAAGAGCAATTGCCGGCGTTTGAAGACGAGATGAACGCGGCGAATGTCGATTGGCAGTTGCTCAGCTACGGCGGTGCGGTGCATTCGTTCACCGATCCGCATGCCAACGTGCCGGGCAAGATGATGTACGACGCGAAGACCGCCAAGCGTGCGTTCAAGTCGATGCATGATTTGCTGGAAGAAGTTTTCAAAGGCTGATTGTGCAGTCAGGTATTGACTCGATCGGTGCCTGATCCGGCCTCATCGCTGGCAAGCCAGCTCCCACAGTGTTCGATTCGTTTGCTGGATATTTGTCCGGCGCTAAACCTGTGGGAGCTGGCTTGCCAGCGATGGCTGACTAACAGGCGACACAGAGCTAAGGCAATTCGATACGCTCCACTTCCCCCGGCACCGTCGGCCAATCCCCGGTCGCCCATTTGCGCCGTGCCTCATCGATCGCCGCCGGATCGCTCGCGACAAAATTCCAGTTGATCCGCCGTGGCCCGTCCAGCGGCGCGCCGCCAAACACCACGGCGTGCACATCGCTTTCGGCAAACAGGCTCAGCTCTTCCCCGGCCGGCAACACCGCCAGCGCATGGGGTTCGAGGGGCTCGCCATTCAACTGCGCATCGCCACTCAGCACATAAATCGCGCGTTCTGCGTGCTCGGTCGGGATCAGCAACGTGGTCGCGGTCTGCATCTTTACTTCGGCGTACAGCGTAGGAGAAAGCACCGGCACCGGCGATTCCAGACAAAAGCCCGACCCGGCGATCATCCGGATCTGCACGCCAAGGTTATCGCTGACCGGCAAGGTTGCCGCCGGGTGATGACTGTAATGCCCCGGACCTTGCTCGTGATCCTTTGGCGAAGCCAGCCAGATCTGCAGCCCGTGCATGGTGAAGCTTTGTTCCCATAGCGACTCGGGCGTGCGCTCGACGTGAGCAATCGCACTGCCGGCGGTCATCCAGCTGACATCGCCGGCGCTGACCACCTGATCGGAGCCGAGGCTGTCTTTGTGCTGGATCTGTCCTTCGAACAGGTAGGTCAGGGTCGACAGACCAATGTGCGGATGCTGTCGGATGTTCATGCCTTTGCCCGTCGGATAAACCGTTTCGAGCATGTGGTCGAAAAACACGAAAGGCCCGACGCTGCGGCATTTGGCTGACGGCAGCGGACGCAGGATCGGCTGGCCTTCGACGTCTTCGGCGCGCGGGCGGATGATCAGTGGTTGCGTATCCATGGTGCATTCCAGGCTGAGCGGGTGATGCCAGAAGCATAACCCGCCGCTGGCACGGGAGTGTTACTGGCTATCGAAGCCTTGTGGGGCGTGGGTTTCGATGCTGACGTCGGTGGTGGTCATCAGTTTGTGGATCGGGCAACGATCGGCCACGCGCAGCAGTTCTTCGCGTTGCGCGTCGGTCAGCACGCCCTTGAGCGTCAGGGTGACGTGCAGCACGTATTTACCTTTCTGCTCTTCACTGTTGTCGCGTTTGACCTCGACCCCCACGCCGGTCAGCGGGATGTCTTTCTTTTTTGCGTACATCTTCAAGGTCAGGGCCTTGCAGGCGCCAAGGGCCGCGTCGAAGTAATCGTGCGGCTCTGGGGCCGAGCCCTCGCCGCCAGCAGACTTCGGCACGTCGGCAAACAATTCGTGGTCATCGATCTTTACGGTGTGACGAAAACCTTCGGCGGAGACGGTATTGACGGTAACAGTCATGGCAACCTCACTGGCAGTAGGAAAAGTCGTGCGATCAAAAAAGACCTTGCAGTTATAGAGCATTCCTACGGAGGCGCGTTCCACTTTCCTGCAGGATGAACCCTTATGATCGGCTCAGGGTCTAGGCTATGCCTACCTGCCGGAGATTACTTGTGTCCTTGTTTCGTTTGAGTCTTGCCTGCCTGCTGGCATTTGCCGCTAGCGCCAGCGCCCGTAATTACACCTACAGCGATGCGCACCTGCATTACGTGGATTTTTTCCAGGAAACCGCCGGCATGGCGAAATTGCTCACGGCCATGCAGGACAATTCCATCGACCATGTGATGATTTCCGGGATTCCCGTGGCGAAGAAATGGCACGAGGACGAACCCAAGCGTCCACGCTATTACGCCGGCGATGATGCCGATGCCTACTGGTACAGCGCCACTGACGTGATCGTCGCTGATGCCGTGCAGAAACTGACACCGGAGCAGCGTCTGCACTTTCATCCATTCCTCTCGGGCTTCAACCCCAACGACAAGAACTCCGCCGCACACATCCAGCGCATGCTCGATCTGTATCCGGGGCTGTGGCAGGGCATTGGCGAAGTGTTTACCCGGCATGACGATCTCACTGCGCTGACGGCGGGCGATACGCCACGGGCCAATAACGAGGCGATGAAGCGGATATATCACCTGGCGGCGGAAAACGATCTGCCGGTGATGCTGCATTCCAACATCACCTCCAAGCGTGAGAAGAATCCGCTGTATCTGAAGGAAATAGAGGAACCGCTGCGTAATCATCCGCACACGCGGTTCATCTGGGCGCACGCCGGCACCAGCGCGGAGATTCATCGCCACCAGACGCAGCTGAAATTCCTTCTGCCGACGGTGAGCCGGATGCTTGAGGCTTATCCGAATCTGTTCATCGATCTGTCGTGGAGCATGCTCACGCCATATTTGCTGGACGAACAGGGCAAGCCGCGCGCGGAATGGCTGGCATTGGTGGAGAAATACCCTGAGCGCTTTATGGTGGGTTCGGATGTTGTAGGCCGATTCAACAAGCTCGGTAAGGAAATGCGCAGTTTCACGCCGTTCCTTGATGCCTTGCCCGAAGACGTCGCGATTAAAGTCGCCCGGGATAACTTCTTGGCGATATTGCCGCGAACAGCAGCAAAGTCCGGGAAAACCGCGCTGAATCGATAATGCCAAGGGTTCGAAGTATCAAGGCCTTTTGATATCACCTTTTCGTCTTACGCAAATTGTCTGCGGGCCGATACCTTCTAAAGCAACCAGCTGCAGGGTTGATGCAGCGCTTTTGGAAGGAGCCAGAGTAATGAGTATCCGCAGTCTCAATATCGCGCCGCGGGCCGGCCTGGGTTTTGGTGTGTTGGCGCTGATGGTGTTTGCCCTGGGGGCGTTCGCCCTGCTGCAAATGTCGAACATGCGCGCCCAGTCTGATGAGGTCGACAACAACTGGCTGCCGAGCGTCATGGCGGTGGGCGAGATGAGTCAGGACATGCTGCGCCTGCGTGCGCTGACCATGCGCCTGCTGCTCAATCGTGACCCACAGGCGCTGGCGCAGAATGTCGCCAAGCTCAACGAATTGCGGGGTGTGCTCAGTGAAGCGCAGCAACGCTATGACGTGCTGATTGTGCTGCCCGAAGAGCGCAGGTTGTTCGACCGCTTCAAGGTCGCCGAGCACAAGTATCTGGAGTTTCAGGCGCAGGTCATGCAGTTGTCGGCGCAGAACCGGGTGGAGGAGGCTGCCGCCATCCTCAATGGTGAGATGAGCCCGTTAGCCGATGACATGGCCGTCACCCTCAAGGAACTGGTCGAACTGAACAAGCACAACGCCAACCTTGCTACCGAAGCGGCGCGCCTGGTGTTCATTAATTCGCGGGTGTGGGTGGGGGTGATGATCGGGATTACGGCGCTGATCACCATCGGTCTTGCATTGCTGTTGACCCGCAGCATCGTCCTGCCGCTGGCGCAATCGCTGGGTGTGGCGGAGGTGGTAGCCGGTGGTGATCTGACCGGCGATATCCGTATTTCCGGCAAGGATGAGCCGGCGCGGCTGCTGCAGGCGCTCAAGAGCATGCAGCACAACCTGCGCGACACCATCCGCCAGATATCCGACTCATCCAGCCAGTTGGCGTCCGCTTCCGAAGAACTCAGTTGCGTTACCGAAGACGCCACGCGCGGGCTGCATCAGCAAAGTCTGGAGATCGAACAAGCCGCCACAGCGGTCAACCAGATGACCGCTGCCGTGGAAGAGGTGGCGAGCAACGCCGTGGCGACCTCCGAGGCGTCCCGCGAGTCTGACCGCATTGCCCAGCATGGGCGTGAGCAGGTCAAGCAGACCGTGGTTTCAATCGAATCGCTGGCGCAGGATGTCACCTCCAATGCAGCGCAGGTGGAGGAGCTGGCGCAAAAGGTTCACGGCATCAGCAAGGTGCTGGACGTGATCCGCTCGATCGCCGAACAGACCAATCTGCTGGCACTGAACGCGGCGATCGAGGCGGCGCGGGCCGGGGATGCCGGTCGTGGCTTTGCGGTGGTGGCCGATGAAGTACGGGCGCTGGCTCATCGCACACAGCAGTCGACCCAGGAAATCGAGCAGATGATCGGTGGCATTCAGCAGGGCACCGATTCGGCGGTGAGTTCAATGCAGCAGAGCAACATCCGTGCGCATTCGACGCTGGAACTGGCCAAGGCGGCAGGCGTGGCGCTGGAGGAAATCGCTTCGGCGTTCACCTTGATCAACGAGCGCAACCTGGTGATCGCCAGTGCCTCGGAGGAGCAGGCAGCGGTGGCGCGGGAGGTGGATCGTAATCTGATGAATATCCGTGACCTGGCAACGCAGACCTCGGCGGGGGCGAATCAGACCAGTGCGGCCAGCCAGGAGTTGTCGCGGCTGGCGGTGGATTTGAACAATATGGTGGCCAAATTCTCGGTCTGAACCTGTCCCTGTAGGAGCTGCGGCACGCTGCGATCTTTTGATCTTGAAGCAGAATCAACAGATCGCAGCGTGCCGCAGCTCCTACAGGGGGAAGGAATTGCAGGCACAAAAAAGCCCCGCATCTGCGGGGCTTTTCGGTGTAGCGCGGATCAGCTGCCTTTAACGGTTTTGCCGTTGACCGTACCGTCCTGGAGCATGATGTTGTACTCCTTGCCGTCGGTTTCAACCTGTTGCAGGCGGACCAGCAGGTAATCCCAGTCCTTGGCGAACCACAGCACAGTGATGCGCTTGCTTTGTGTCGGGTCGCGCACGCGCTCGACCTTGATTGCATCGATCTTGCCGGCCTTGGTGTCGACTTTCTCGGCACCCAGTACGCGGAAATCGTAAGTATCGACTTCACCGTCGTCGACCACCTGATAGCTCATGGTCTTCTTGCCGGCGGCGACGTCATGCTGCAACGCCAGTTGGTAGGTCGACTTGTCGACCATGCCACGGTTCAGCGGGATCTTCACCGCGTCGCCACGGTCGGTGCCGGTGACCATCTTGCTGTTCCAGTCGAAGTCCAGATCAGCCTTTTTCGCTTTGCCCAGACCGCCACGTTCGAAGTGGTAGGACTGTGGCAGCAGGGTGTCCTTGTCCAGGGTCAGGGTGCTTTCTTCGGTCAGGCTGGCGATCATCATCGACGCCTTGAAGCTGAGTTTCCAGACGCCGTTGGCTTCCTTGGTCAGGCTGCGTTCGGCGGTGCCGCTCATGGGCAACTGTTTCCAGTCGGCGGTGTAGCTGGCGGAGAACGGTTGAAGGTCTGCCGCCTGCGCGAATGGCAGGGCGAGCAGAGCGCAAGCGAAGAGCAGGGCGCGACGCATAAAATCTCCTAGTGTCGAATCAAGTGGCCGCTGGCCGCGAGTAACTGGCCATCCAGTAAAGCACCTTGTTCACCGAGTGCCAGTCGGCCTTCGGCAAACCAGCGTATAGCCATCGGGTAGATCAGGTGTTCCTGGACATGCACTCGCTGCGCAAGTGTCTGCGGCGTGTCGTGCAACTCTACCGGTATTACTGCCTGTACGACCAGTGGTCCACCATCGAGTTCCTCGGTGACGAAGTGTACGGAGCAGCCGTGCTCGGCGTCGCCGGCCTCCAGCGCGCGCTGATGAGTGTGTAACCCTTTGTATTTGGGCAGCAGCGACGGGTGGATATTGAGCAGGCGACCCTGGTAATGACGCACGAAGTCAGCGCTGAGAATGCGCATGAAGCCGGCCAGTACCACGAGTTTCGGTTTGAATTCGTCGATCAGTTCGATCAGGGCAGCATCGAAGGCCTCGCGACCTTCGAAAGCCTTGTGATCCAGCGAGCGGGTGGCGATACCCGCGTCACTGGCGCGTTGCAGGCCGTAGGCGTCGGCGCGGTTGGAAATCACCGCAGCGATGCGGACCGGGCTGTCGCCGGTCCGCGTGCTGTCGATCAGAGCCTGCAAGTTACTGCCGGTGCCGGACAACAGCACCACGACATCACAGGTTGCGGACATTAATGAGCCTTAAGGTTCTGCAGATCAACCTGGGCAGCGCCTTCGGCAGCGGCAGCGATCTGGCCGATGACCCAAGGCTGCTCGCCAGCGTCACGCAGGGTGTTCAAGGCCACTTCAACGTGCTCCTGAGCCACGCAGATGACCATGCCGACGCCGCAGTTCAGCACGCGGTGCATCTCGGTTTCGTCGACGTTGCCTTTCTCTTGCAGCCAGTCGAAGACCGCCGGGCGAGTCCAGCTGGCCACGTCAACCACGGCCTGAGCGCCTTTTGGCAGAACGCGCGGGATGTTGTCCAGCAGACCGCCACCGGTGATGTGGGCCATGGCCTTGACCGCGCCGGTGTCCTTGATCAGCTTGAGCAGCGGCTTCACGTAGATGCGGGTCGGGGCCATCAGCAGGTCGGTCAGCGGCTTGCCGTCGAGCTGAACGGTTTCGATGTCGGCACCGGACACTTCGATGATCTTGCGGATCAGCGAGTAACCGTTGGAGTGCGGGCCGGACGATGGCAGAGCGATCAGCGCGTCACCGGTGGCGACTTTCGAACCGTCGATGATTTCGGCTTTTTCCACGACGCCGACGCAGAAGCCGGCCAGATCGTAGTCTTCGCCTTCGTACATGCCAGGCATTTCAGCGGTTTCGCCGCCAACCAGGGAGCAGCCAGCCAGTTCGCAGCCTGCACCGATACCGGTGACGACGGTGGCGGCCACGTCAACGTTCAGCTTGCCGGTGGCGTAGTAGTCAAGGAAGAACAGCGGTTCAGCGCCGCACACCACCAGATCGTTGACGCACATGGCGACCAGGTCCTGGCCGATGCTGTCGTGCTTGTTCAGGTTCAGCGCCAGGCGCAGCTTGGTGCCGACGCCGTCGGTGCCGGAAACCAGCACTGGCTGCTTGTAGCCGGCCGGGATTTCGCAGAGGGCGCCGAAACCGCCCAGACCGCCCATGACTTCCGGGCGCGCAGTGCGCTTGGCGACGCTCTTGATGCGTTCGACCAATGCTTCACCGGCGTCGATGTCTACACCGGCGTCCTTGTAGCTCAGGGAGGGTTGCTTGCTCATGATCCAGGCCTTTAGGGGAGGGGATTCAGGGGTAACGACCGAGTTCAGCGGGAACATCGAAATCGAGGGGGCGACGGCCTCACGCGAATTTCGGGGCGCCCGGCTGTTGCCGGTCTGCGAAGGCGCGCGATTTTATCAGGCTTGAGGGGCAGCGGCCATCCTCGCGCCGACGGGCAGGGGCATAATCGACTGAAATTTTTTGCAATTGTGCCGGGTGGCTGCCTGTATAAGGTGTGCCGATTAACCGTCTATCGTTATCACTGTGCAAAAACTTACCGCTAGCGTGTGAATGTTTTGCGATGGCAGATTGTCACAGCCTTGCTTAACCGGTTCACGCGGCCTGTTCCAGCCGCTCCTGTCGACGGGAATTTTCCATGCGTTTTTGTAAATTGTTGGTTGTGGGTTGTTTGTCGTTGGTCAGCCTGGCGAGTCATGCCGAAAACCTCAAAGGTCTCTATCAGGTGCGTCAGCCGGTCAGCAGTCAGGCGCCGGAAGAGCGTGATCGCGCCACGCAGGCGGCGCTCGATACGCTGGTGTTGCGCCTGACCGGTGACCCCAAGGCTCCGCAGAGTCCGGGGCTGGCGGCGATTCGCAAGGATCCGCAGCAGATCATCAGTCAGTTCGGTTTCGATGCCGGGCCGCCGGAGGTGCTCAAGGTCGATTTCGATCCGGCCACCACCGAGCAGGCGCTGCGCCGGGCCGGGCTGTCATTGTGGGGGGCGAGTCGGCCGTCGATTCTGAGCTGGTGGCTGAACGATTCGACTGAAGGTTCGAGCCTAGTCGGCGACGGTCAGGCAGCGGCTGCACCGCTGCGTTCTGCGGCTCAGCATCGCGGCTTGCCACTGCGTTTGCCGCTGGCGGATCTCAGTGAGCAACTGGTGGCCACCGCGCCGGTGCTGGACGGCACCGATCCCGCGCCATTGCGCGGCGCTTCGGAGCGTTACGGCGCGGATGCCTTGTTGGCGGTGCATACGCACGAAGAGGGCGGGCAGTGGCAGGCCAAGTGGCATCTGTGGCTGGGCGATCAGAAAGAAGCCGGCAGCGTGCAGGGCGCCGATCAGGCTACCGTGGCCGATGCGGTGATGCTGGCAGTGGCTGAGCGTCTGGCCCCGCGATTTGTTGCCAAGCCCGGCGCTTCCGGTCAACAGACCCTCGAAGTGCAGGGCATGAATCTTGAGCACTACGCCGCGCTGCTGCGGTTACTCGAACCGTTCGGTGTGCGTCTGCAGAGTGTCGATGGCGATCGCATTGTGTATCGGGTCAACGGCAGTGCCGATCAGTTGCGTTCGCAATTGTCGCTGGCGAAGTTGCAGGAGTTGCCGGCCGAAGCACCGACGCCAGTGGCAGCGCCGCAGCCAGCGGTCGCAGGTGCGGCGCCTGTTGCGGCTCCAGCGCCTGCACCGGTAGCGCCTTCGTTGCGGTTTCGCTGGTAAGTCTTTCCTTATATAGAAGCAGTAGGAGTGGTACATGGCCGATTCGCGGCGTTGGTTCTGGCTCGGTGGGGTAGTCCTGCTTTGCGCGTTTGTCTGGTTGCTGCATCCGATCCTCACGCCGTTTCTGGTGGCGTTGCTGCTGGCTTATCTGTTCGATCCGCTGGTGGATCGCCTTGAACGACTGGGTCTTTCGCGTACTTGGGGCGTGATTGCGGTATTTGCCTTGTTCACCCTGATCGTCACCACGTTGCTGCTGGTGCTGGTGCCGATGCTCGCCAAGCAGTTGGTGCGCTTGTACGAGCTGGCACCGCAGATGCTCGACTGGCTGCAGCACACCGCGCTGCCGTGGGCGCAATCGAAGCTGGGGTTGTCGGACGGTTTCTGGAAGTTCGACAAGGTCAAGGCGGCGATCAGCGAGCACATGGGGCAGACCACCGACATCGTTGGTGTGGTGCTGAGTCAGGCGACCGCCTCCAGCCTTGCGCTGATTGGCTGGCTGGCGAATCTGGTGCTGATCCCGGTGGTGAGTTTTTATCTGCTGCGCGACTGGGACGTGATGATGGCCAAGATCCGCAGCCTGCTGCCGCGTGATCGCGAAGCAACCATCGTCTCTCTGGCCGGTGAGTGCCACGAGGTACTCGGCGCCTTCGTGCGCGGGCAGTTGCTGGTGATGCTGGCGCTGGGGGTGATTTATGCGGCGGGTCTGATGATCGTCGGTCTGGAACTGGGGCTGTTGATCGGCCTGATTGCAGGCTTGGCGGCTATCGTGCCGTACATGGGGTTTGTCATCGGCATTGGCGCGGCGCTGATTGCCGGGCTGTTCCAGTTCGGTGGCGACCTGTACCCGATGATCGGCATCGTCGCGGTGTTCATGGTCGGGCAAGCGCTGGAAGGCATGGTGCTGACGCCTTTGCTGGTGGGCGACCGGATCGGTCTGCATCCGGTGGCGGTGATCTTCGCGATCCTGGCGGGTGGCGAGCTGTTCGGCTTTACCGGTGTGCTACTGGCATTGCCGGTGGCGGCGGTGATCATGGTGCTGGTGCGTCACGTACACGATTTGTACAAGGACTCGGATATCTACAGCGGGGCAGATGAACCCGAGTTGTAATCCGATCACGGGTGGCCCGGCATTGCGCCGGGTTGGCCCGTGTTTTGCGGTGAGTCTGCTCGGCGTTGCGTCAGAGAAACTGTCATAAAACCAGCGTGTTAACGCAAACCTTTGATTTTGCTTGGAGTCTGTCGCATTGTGCGCTCAGCTTCACGGGTATAAACTTCGCAAACTTTACACAGAGGCCACTAACGGTTCCTTGAGAACTGTTCAGTCAGCATGAAACCGATTCAGCTGCCCCTAGGTGTGCGTCTGCGTGACGACGCCACCTTCATCAACTACTACCCAGGCGCCAATGCCGCTGCACTCGGCTATGTCGAGCGCCTATGCGAAGCCGACGCCGGCTGGACCGAAAGCCTGATCTACCTGTGGGGCAAGCATGGGGTAGGGCGTACGCATCTGTTGCAGGCGGCTTGCCTGCGTTTCGAGCAGATGGGCGAACCGGCGGTGTATCTGCCGCTGGCCGAGCTGATGGATCGTGGTATCGAAATCCTCGACAACCTTGAACAGTACGAACTGGTCTGCCTGGATGACTTGCAGGTGATTGCCGGCAAGGCCGACTGGGAAGAGGCGATGTTTCATCTGTTCAACCGCCTGCGTGACAGCGGTCGACGTTTGCTGATTGCCGCTTCAACCTCGCCGCGTGAGCTACCGGTGAAGCTGGCTGACCTCAAATCGCGCCTGACCCTGGCGCTGATCTTCCAGATGCGTCCGCTCTCCGATGAAGACAAATTGCGTGCCCTGCAATTGCGTGCGTCGCGTCGCGGCCTGCACCTGACCGATGAAGTCGGACACTTTATCCTGACCCGCGGCACCCGCAGCATGAGTGCATTGTTCGACCTGCTCGAACAGCTGGATCAGGCCTCGTTGCAGGCGCAGCGCAAGTTGACGATTCCGTTCCTGAAAGAAACCCTCGGCTGGTAGCCAGCCCTTGAAATACGTGGCTTTGACCACGTTTTGACATATTTCAGGCGCCAGAAAATCCGCGTTTCCGCACCCTGTGCAGACCGCGTATCGACTCAAATGGGCTTAAGCGCTTAGATGTAAACGAGAAACCGGGAAGTCACAAAAAGATCGATTGAATTTGCAAATGAGGCTGATAGCGGGCATAGTCTCGGCTTCTTTACAACTTCAGCCACGGTCGTGCCCATGCTAAAGCGCTTCGCACCCCTCGTGCCTCTCGCACTCGTCACCCTGTTGTTCGGTTGCGCTGCTCATTCTCCAGTTCAAGAGCAGCCTCAACAGGTTAAAAATTCTGCCACTGCCCAGTCTTCCGTTATTTACCAGGAAGAGCTGGACACCGAAAAGGAACTCTCGGACTTCAACAAGAAGCCGTACGAGCTCCCGGTTCTGGCCGACAGCATCCTCGAACGCGGCATGTCCCTGATCGGTACCCGTTACCGTTTCGGCGGTACCTCTGAAGCCGGTTTCGACTGCAGCGGTTTCATCGGTTATCTGTTCCGCGAAGAAGCCGGCATGAATCTGCCGCGCTCCACTCGCGAAATGATCAACGTTGATGCGCCTCTGGTCTCGCGCGGCAACCTTGAGCCGGGCGATCTGCTGTTCTTCGCCACCAACGGTCGTCGCGGTCGTGTAAGTCACGCCGGGATCTACCTGGGTGACAACCAGTTCATCCACTCCAGCAGTCGTCGCAGCGGCGGTGTTCGCATCGACAGCCTGGGTGACAGCTACTGGAGCAAGACTTTCATCGAAGCCAAGCGCGCCCTCGCGATGGCACCGACCGTGGTCACCGCTCGCAAGTAATTCCCCCGTTGTCGCCACGTCCGTGGCGACAAAAAACGGCTCCGGCACGGAGTAGACCTAAACTTTACAAGGTGAAGTTAAAGTCTTACTTGAAGTTTGTCGTATAGCCGCTAGAATCCTGTATCTATATTGATGGCAAACCGCCTGCGTGCTCCGCAGGCGGTTTTGTTTCTGTCCATTCGGCAGAGAAAGCCGCAGCCAGATCAGGATGTTCTGCTTATGACGATGTCGGCCCGCCTTGCTTTGATCTTCTTCGCAGCGCTGCTCAGCGCCTGCGCCAGCCGCACGCCGCCGCCTGCGCCCGTGGTACGTGCCCCGGTCGTGTTCGGACCTTCCCAAGCTTTTTCGCCGGCTGCTGAAGACGTGCTGTTTCGCGCGCTGGGCCTGGTTGGCACGCCTTATCGCTGGGGCGGCAACACACCGGACTCCGGGTTCGATTGCAGTGGCCTGATCGGTTTCGTCTACCGCGATGCTGCTGGCATTTCCTTGCCGCGCTCGACGCGCGAGATGATCGTGATGCAGGCGCCGAACGTCGGCAAAGAGGGTTTGCAGACCGGCGATCTGATCTTCTTCGCCACCAACGGCGGTTCACAGGTCAGTCATGCGGGGATTTACGTCGGCGAAGGGCGCTTCGTGCATGCGCCGGCCACCGGCGGCACGGTGAAGCTGGACAGCCTGTCAAAGGCTTACTGGCAGAAGGCGTATCTGAGTGCCAAGCGGGTGCTGCAGCCGGAGCATCTGGCGCGTAACCCGTAATTCAAAGAGCTCACAGTCCAATGTAGGAGTGAGCCTGCTCGCGATAGCGGTTGATCAATCAACACTGATGTTGAATGTGACACCGTCATCGCGAGCAGGCTCACTCCTACAGTTGTTTCAGGTCAGGCAAAAGTTACTTGGCGGACGACACCCGCCACACCTTGTTCCCCACATCATCGGCCACCAGCAAACCACCTTGCTGGTCGATCACCACGCCTACCGGGCGACCCAAGGCGTTTTCGTCCTTGTCGAGGAAACCGGTCAGCACATCCACCGGTGCTCCGTTCGGCTTGCCGGCGGCGAACGGGACGAAAATCACTTTATAGCCACTGTGCGGTTTGCGGTTCCATGAGCCGTGCTGGCCGATGAACGCGCCTTCCTTGAACTGCGCCGGCAGGCTGTTGCCTTCGGCGAAGGTCAAGCCCAATGAAGCGGTATGCGGGCCGACGGCGTAGTCCGGGGCGATAGCCTTGGCCACCAGATCCAGATTCTGCGGCTTCACCCGCACATCCACGTGCTGTCCGTAATAGCTGAATGGCCAGCCGTAGAAGCCGCCGTCCTTGACCGAGGTGATGTAATCCGGCACCAGGTCGCTGCCGATCTCGTCACGCTCGTTGACCGCTGTCCACAACGCGCCACTGGTGGGCTCCCACGCCAGGCCGTTGGGGTTGCGGATGCCCGAGGCGAAGATCCGGTGATTGCCGGTGGCGCGATCGACTTCCCAGATCGCCGCGCGACCTTCTTCTTTATCCAGACCATTCTCGCCAACGTTGCTGTTCGAGCCGACGGTGACGTACAGCTTGCTGCCGTCCTTGCTGGCGATGACGTTTTTCGTCCAGTGATGGTTCAGCGTGCCGCCCGGCAGGTCGGTGACTTTGATCGGCTGGGTCTTGATCTCGGTCGCACCGGGTTCGTAGTGGAAGCGCAGCAGGCGATCGGTGTCGGCGACATACAAATCGTTGCCGACCAGGGTCATGCCGAACGGCGAGTTGAGGTTTTGCAAGAACACGGTGCGGGTCTCGGCCACGCCGTCGTGGTCGGCATCGCGCAACAGGGTGATGCGATTCGGGCTCGGCACGCCAGCGCCGGCCTTGCCCATGACTTTCTTCATCACCCAGCCACGAATGCCGCTGCTGTCGTCAGGCTTGGGTGGCGCGTTGGTTTCCGCCACCAGCACATCACCGTTGGGCAGCACGTAGAGCCAGCGCGGGTGATCGAGGCCTTCGGCGAATGCGGCCACTTGCGTGCCGGCCGCGGCGGTCGGTTTACCACCCGCAGGCCAGCCGATCGCCGGGGCGATGTTCACCGTCGGGATCAGGGTCTTGTTCGGTTCGGGCAGTTTCGGTGACGGGCCGGTGCCGTCGGAGACTTGCAGGCTGGAGGATTCACCACAGGCGGTGAGCCCTCCGGCGAGGGCGATGACGAGAGCGAGCTGGGACTTGCGCATTACTGATCTTCCCTATGAATGCATTGACCTAATCATAGAGAAGCACAGGCATGCGATGGTTCAACCGCTCAACCGCGGGCCTCTTTGAACAGCACGGCGATCCCCGGATGATAATTGCCCGCTTCGCTGCGCAATTTGCGGTAGGCGTAGGGGAAATACCAGGCCACTGCGCAGCAGTGTTCCTTTTGCAGGTCGTCGACCATGTCCTGCAGTTCTTCGGGGCTGGCGCTGTGCTGGACCTTTTGCGGGGCGACGAACAGGCAGCCGAGTTTGAGGTCGCTGGCAAAACTGATGCGTTTGGCCTCGCTGGTGATGTCCAGCAGGGCCTGGGTCAGATTGAGGTTGTTGACCCGCGGCCAGCGCTGGGTCGCCTGAAGGTAAGCGCGGTCCTCAGGCCCGGCAATGAACAGATCGGCGCGGGCATTGCGCTCGCCATCCTCGTTCTGCTTTCGGGTCGAGGTATTACAAAGGGTCACCAGCTCGGCCATCCATGCCGCCGCAGAGAGCAAGCCGAGATTGGCTTTCTCGTCATGCCAGTAAGGTGTGTCGTTGTCGCCGCGAATGGCGTTGTAGCGGTCGATACAGTCAAACCAGCGTTCGAGCATCGGCGCAGGAATTCCAGGCGCGGGTTGCTGATGATCATGCCTTGCATCGTCATCATCCTTATTGTTGTGATGGGCTTTTTCGAGAAAAGCATGGCTCTTTGATATCATTTGTATCAGTGTGGCACAAGAATGGCGCCAGATAATTGATCGACGGCAGTTATTCGCCCGACGGCCCCCTCTTTAATTGACGCTCCACCCCCAACCCTCTAACCTTCGCGGCTTGTTTCAGGTGCTCTGTGACGCGTGTCGACAGAGTGAAACAGGGAAGCCGGTGAGGGTTGTCTTCAGGTGAAGAACGATCACGATCCCGGCGCTGCCCCCGCAACGGTAAATGAGTGAAAACTGCGCCTTGAGCCACTGTGTCGACCGACGCGGGAAGGCGCGCAGTCAGGCGATTCGCCGCTCATGAGCCCGGAGACCGGCCTGATCCATTCAGCGGCATCACGGTGGGCGATGCCAGGCTTTTTGCCGTCTATTCTTGTGCCTGCCCGCCGTTATCCAGCCTCAACGGAGAGCTCCCCCATGACCGATTCCCCCGAGCGCGACGAACGCCATCTGGCGCGTATGCAGCGCAAAAAAGCCCTGATCGACGAGCGCATCGCCAATTCGCCTGACGAGTGCGGCCTGGTGCTGGTGCTGACCGGCAATGGCAAAGGCAAAAGCAGCTCGGCGTTCGGCATGCTCGCCCGCGCCATGGGCCACGGCATGCAGTGCGGCGTGGTGCAGTTCATCAAGGGCCGCAACAGCACTGGCGAAGAACTGTTCTTCCGCCGCTTCCCCGAGCAAGTGCGTTTTCACGTGATGGGCGAGGGTTTCACCTGGGAAACCCAGGATCGCCAACGTGATATCGCCGCCGCCGAAGCCGCGTGGGAAGTGTCCCGCGAGCTGCTGCGTGATCCGTCGATCGGCCTGGTGGTGCTGGACGAATTGAACATCGCCCTCAAGCACGGTTACCTCGATCTGGATCGAGTGCTCAGCGACCTGCAGGCGCGTCCGCCGATGCAACACGTAATCGTCACCGGTCGCGCGGCCAAGCCGGAAATGATCGAGATGGGCGATACCGTCACCGAAATGGGCATGCTCAAACACGCCTTCCAGGCTGGCATCAAAGCGCAGAAAGGCGTCGAACTTTGAATCAACCACGTCACTGCCCGGCGGTACTGATCGCCGCGCCGGCTTCCGGTCAGGGCAAGACCACCGTCACCGCCGCGCTCGCTCGCTTGCATCGCAATCAGGGGCGCAGGGTGTGCGTGTTCAAGTGCGGCCCGGACTTCCTCGACCCGATGATTCTCGAGCGCGCCAGCGGTGCGCCGGTGTATCAACTGGACATGTGGATGGTCGGCGAGCAGGAAAGCCGCCGTCTGTTATGGGAAGCCGCCGCCGAAGCCGATTTGATCCTGATCGAAGGCGTGATGGGCCTGTTCGACGGCACGCCGTCCAGCGCTGATCTGGCGCGGCATTTCGGTGTGCCGGTGCTCGGCGTGATCGACGGCACCGCCATGGCCCAGACCTTTGGCGCCCTGGCTTTGGGGCTGGCGCGTTATCAGCCGAACCTGCCGTTTGCCGGCGTGCTGGCCAACCGCGTCGGCACCTTGCGTCATGCGCAATTGCTCGAAGGCAGCCTCACCGAAGGCTTGCGCTGGTACGGCGCGCTGTCCCGGGAAACCGGGATTGAGTTGCCAAGCAGGCACCTCGGCCTGGTTCAGGCCAGCGAACTGAATGACCTCGACCTGCGTCTCGACGCCGCCGCCGAAGCCTTGGCCAGCAGTTGCGAGGTAGCGCTGCCACCGGCCGTGGCATTCGCCGCGCCTGAAGTGATCCCTGCCGAGCCGTTGCTCGACGGCGTGCGCATCGCCGTCGCTCGCGACGAAGCCTTTGCCTTCACCTACGGCGCCAGCCTCGACCTGCTGCGGGCGATGGGCGCCGAGTTGAGTTTCTTCTCGCCGATCCGCGACACCCGATTGCCCGAGGCCGACAGCCTGTATCTGCCCGGTGGTTATCCGGAATTGCACCACGTCGCGTTATCGCAAAACACCGCAATGCTCGATGCGATTCGTGCGCACCACACCGCCGGCAAACCATTGCTCGCCGAGTGCGGCGGCATGCTCTATCTGCTCGACGCGTTGACCGATGTCGACGGCACCCGCGCCGAGCTGGTCGGCCTGCTGCGCGGTGAGGCGGTGATGCAAAAACGTCTGGCGGCACTGGCACTGCAAGCGGTGGATCTGCCGGAAGGTTCGTTGCGCGGTCACACCTATCATCATTCCCTGACCAGCACCGAACTGACGCCGATTGCCCGGGGCATCAGCCCGAATGGCGGGCGCGGGGCGGAGGCGGTTTATCGGGAAGGGCGGATGACGGCGTCGTACGTGCATTTTTACTTTCCGTCGAATCCTACGGCGATTGCTGCATTGTTAGCGCCAGATCTCAAGGCCGCCTTCGCGAGCAAGCTCGCTCCCACATTGGATCACCTAACCCCTGTGGGAGCGAGCTTGCTCGCGAAGAGGCCATGACCGACAACGCCTATTCCGAGGCCGAACGCGCAGCCGTCTACCGAGCCATCGCCGAACGCCGCGACATGCGCCACTTCACCGGTGGTACGGTCGAACCGGAGCTGCTGCGCCGTCTGCTTGAAGCGGCACATCAGGCGCCCAGTGTCGGCCTGATGCAGCCGTGGCGCTTCATCCGCATCAGCGATCGCGCCTTGCGCGGGCAGATCCAGAACCTCGTCGAAGAAGAGCGCATCCGCACCGCCGAGGCCCTCGGCGAGCGCAGTGACGAGTTCATGAAGCTCAAGGTCGAAGGCATCAACGACTGCGCCGAAGTGCTGGTCGCGGCGCTGATGGACGATCGTGAAAAACACATTTTCGGCCGCCGCACGTTGCCGGAAATGGACATGGCCTCGCTGTCCTGTGCGATCCAGAATCTGTGGCTGGCGGCCCGTGCCGAAGGACTGGGCATGGGCTGGGTGTCGCTGTTCGAACCGCAGGCACTGGCCGATCTGCTGCAGCTGCCGGCCGGGGCCAAACCGTTGGCGGTGTTGTGTCTGGGGCCGGTCGAGGCATTCTATCCGGCGCCGATGCTGGTACTCGAAGGGTGGGCGCAGGCGCGGCCGCTCAATGAGTTGCTGTACGAAAATTATTGGGGAGTGAATCAATGAGTGTGGCGTTGTTGAGTGTCGCCGCGGTTGCGCTGGATGCGCTGCTGGGTGAACCGAAACGCTGGCATCCGCTGGTGGCGTTTGGCAATTTTGCCGGGCGCATCGAGCGCCGTTTCAATGCGGGCGGGCGCGGCTGGCGCAGTCACGGGGTCACCGCGTGGGTGATCGCGGTGCTGCCGCTGACGCTGCTCGCCACGGCGTTTTCCTGGGCGCCGTACGTGGGCTGGATCGTCGAGATCCTTGCACTGTATTGCGCCCTCGGCATGCGCAGCCTCGGTGAGCATGTCGCGCCGGTAGCCGCCGCCTTGCGCGCTGACGATCTGCAAGAAGCGCGCAAGCGTGTTGGCTATCTGGTCAGCCGCCAGACCAGCGAACTGGACAGCACCGCCGTGGCGCGCGCGGCCACCGAATCGGTGTTGGAAAACGGCAGTGACGCGGTGTTCGCCGCGCTGTTCTGGTTTGTTGTGGCCGGTGCGCCGGGGGTGGTGCTCTATCGCCTGAGCAACACGCTCGACGCGATGTGGGGCTATCGCAACGAACGCTTCGAGCGCTTCGGCTGGTGCGCGGCAAAAATCGACGACGTGCTCAACTACATTCCGGCGCGGTTGGTGGCGCTGACCTACGCGCTGTTGGGCAACACCCGGCTCGCCTGGAAATGCTGGCGCAGCCAGGGCCCGCAATGGGACAGCCCCAACGCCGGTCCGGTGATGGCGGCGGGTGCCGGTGCGTTGAATGTCGAACTGGGCGGCCCGGCGATTTATCACGGTGAACTGCATGAGCGTCCGCAACTGGGTGAAGGCGCACCGGCGGATGCCGATTCGATTGATCGCGGCTGGCAATTGGTCCAGCGCGGGGTATGGTTATGGCTGCTGATTCTCTGCGTGGGGGCTGAATTCTATGCTTGAGCACGGTGGCCGGCTGCGCAAGGCTGCACTCGATTACGGGATTGCCGAAGCCGACTGGCTCGACCTGTCCAGCGGCCTTGCGCCGTGGCCGTTTGCGGTGCCGGAAATTCCGCTGCGCGCCTGGGCACGCTTGCCGGAAACCGATGACGGCCTGGAACAGGCTGCGTGCGATTACTACGGCGCCTCGCAGGTGCTGCCGGTGGCCGGTTCGCAGATGGCGATCCAGTTGCTGCCGCGTTCGCGTCGCGCCGGCAAGGTCGGGGTGTTGTCGCCGTGTTATGCCGAGCACGCCGAAGCCTGGCGGCGCAGCGGTTACATCGTGCGCGAAGTGCTGGAGCAGGAAGTCGAGTTCTTTCTCGACAGCCTCGACGTGCTGGTGGTGGTCAATCCGAACAACCCCACCGGGCTGAGCCTGACCCCGGCGCGGCTGCTCGACTGGCATGCGCGGCTGGCCCAGCGTGGCGGCTGGCTGGTGGTCGATGAAGCGTTCATGGATAACACGCCGCAGCTGAGTCTGGCGCCGCATACCCACCAGATCGGTTTGATTGTGCTGCGTTCCTTCGGCAAGTTTTTCGGTCTGGCCGGGGTGCGGCTGGGCTTTGTGCTGGCCGAGCGCAAGTTGCTCAGATTGCTCGCGGAACAGGTCGGACCCTGGGCGGTCAGCGGGCCGACGCGGGTGCTCGGTCAGGCCTGTCTGCAAGACACCGAAGCGCACACCCGGCAACGTATTCGCAGCGATGAAGCCAGTGAACGCCTGGCGTTGTTGCTGGAGCGCTACGGCTTCAAACCCCACGGCGGTTGCGCGTTGTTTCAGTGGCTGATCACCGAACACGCGTCGGTGCTGCACGAGTTCATGGCCCGACGCGGAATCCTCCTGCGCATCTTCAATCACAACAGCAGCCTGCGTTTTGGCCTGCCCGCCAACGCGGCTGAAGAAGCGCGCCTCGAACAAGCGCTGCAAGCTTTCGCCAAGGAAACCCAATGACAACCTTGATGGTTCAGGGCACCACGTCCGACGCCGGTAAAAGCACCCTGGTGACGGCGCTGTGCCGCTGGGCCACCCGTCAGGGTGTGGCGGTGGTGCCGTTCAAACCGCAGAACATGGCGCTCAACAGCGCGGTGACCGCCGACGGCGGCGAGATCGGCCGGGCACAAGCGGTGCAGGCACAAGCCGCGCATCTCGAACCGCACACCGACATGAACCCGGTGTTGCTCAAGCCCAACAGCGACACCGGCGCGCAGGTGATCATCCATGGCCGCGCGGTCACCAGCATGAATGCCGTGGCGTATCACGACTACAAAGCCATTGCCATGCAAGCGGTGCTCGCGTCGCACGAGCGGCTCAGCGCGGCGTATCCGCTGGTGATGGTCGAAGGCGCTGGCTCGCCGGCCGAGATCAATCTGCGTGCCGGGGACATCGCCAACATGGGCTTTGCCGAGGCGGTGGATTGCCCGGTGCTGCTGATCGCCGACATCAATCGCGGCGGGGTGTTTGCGCATCTGGTCGGCACCCTTGAGTTGCTGTCGCCGAGCGAACAGGCGCGGGTAAAAGGTTTCATCATCAACCGCTTTCGCGGCGACATCGCCTTGCTCCAACCGGGCCTCGACTGGCTGCAACAGCGCACCGGCAAACCGGTGGTCGGCGTGTTGCCGTATGTGATGGACCTGCATCTGGAGGCCGAGGACGGCATCGATCAGCGCCAGACCGACAAGGCCGAGCAAGTGCTGAAAGTGGTGGTGCCGGTGCTGCCGCGCATCAGCAATCACACCGATTTCGATCCGCTGCGTTTGCACCCGCAGGTCGATCTGCAATTCATCGGCCCGGGGCAGGCGATTCCTGCTGCCGACCTGATCATCCTGCCGGGCTCGAAAAGCGTGCGCAGCGATCTGGCGTATCTGCGTGCCAATGGCTGGGACACGGCGATCAATCGGCACCTGCGCTATGGCGGCAAGTTGCTGGGGATCTGCGGCGGGCTGCAAATGCTCGGCGAGCAGGTGCACGATCCGCTGGGTCTGGAAGGCGCGCCGGGTTCGAGTGCCGGCCTCGGTTTGCTGGCGTTCGAAACCACGCTGGAAGCCGAGAAGCAATTGCGCAATGTCCGCGGGCATCTGGCGCTGGAAAACGCTGAGGTCAGTGGTTATGAAATCCATGCGGGCGTGACGGTGGGGCCGGCGCTGGAGAATGCGGCGGTGCATCTGGATGACGGTCGTTGCGACGGCGCGCAGAGTCTGGACGGGCAGGTGTTTGGCACTTATCTGCATGGCTTGTTCGAATCACCGCAGGCCAGTGCCGCGTTGCTGCGCTGGGCCGGGTTGAGCGATGTGCAGGAGGTGGATTACCACAGCTTGCGCGAGCGCGATATCGAGCGGCTGGCGGATCTGGTGGAGCAGCATCTGGATACCGGGCGGCTGCGTCAGCTCTGCGGGATTTGAGCGGCCTGTCCAGGCCCCATCGCTGGCAAGCCAGCTCCCACAGGGTTCGATGTCGGATACATATTTTGTGAACACAGCTGAACCCTGTGGGAGCGGGCTTGCCCGCGAAGGGGCCGGTGATCTCACTAAACTTTTTCTGGATAAAAAAATGCTCCAACTGATCCTCGGCGGCGCCCGCTCCGGCAAAAGTCGCCTGGCAGAAAAACTCGCCAGCGACAGCCAACTGGCGGTCACTTACATCGCCACCAGCCAGCCGCTGGACGGTGAGATGAACGCGCGCGTCGCCCATCACCGCGCCCGGCGTCCGGCTGAATGGGCGCTGATCGAAGAGCCGCTGGAACTGGCCCGCGTCCTGCGTGAAAACGCCAGTGCCGAGCGTTGCCTGCTGGTGGATTGCCTGACCCTGTGGCTGACCAATCTGCTGATGCTCGATGACGCCGCGCGTCTCGCCGCCGAGCGCGAAGTCCTGTTGGACTGCCTGGCGTCATTGCCGGGAGAAATCATTTTTGTCAGCAACGAGACCGGAATGGGTGTCGTGCCGCTGGGCGAATTGACTCGCCGCTACGTCGATGAAGCCGGTTGGCTGCATCAAGCTCTGGCCGAGCGTTGTCAGCGAGTCGTCCTGACTGTCGCCGGCCTGCCCCTGACCCTGAAAGGACCTGCGTTATGACCCAAGCGTGGTGGTTGAACCCGTGCCAATCCGTGAGTGCCGAGATCGTTGAGCAAGCGGCGGCGCGCCAGCAACAACTGACCAAACCAGCCGGCTCCCTCGGTCGCCTCGAAAGCGTGGCGGTGCAACTCGCCGGGTTGCAGGGGCAGATCAAGCCGACGCTGGAGCAGGTCTGGATCGCGATTTTTGCCGGTGATCATGGCGTGGTCGCGGAAGGCGTTTCGGCGTTCCCGCAGGAAGTCACCGGGCAGATGCTGCTCAACTTCGTCAGCGGCGGTGCGGCGATCAGCGTGCTGGCGCGGCAGCTCGATGCGCAGCTGGAAGTGGTCGATCTGGGCACGGTGACGCCATCGTTGAACCTGCCGGGCGTGCGTCATCTGAACATCGGCCCGGGCACGGCGAATTTCGCCAAGGGCGCGGCGATGACCCAGGCACAGGGCGAACTCGCGTTGCAGGCCGGTCGCGACAGCGTGCTGCGCGCCAAAGCGGCTGGCGCGCAGTTGTTCATCGGCGGCGAAATGGGCATCGGCAACACCACTGCCGCCAGTGCGCTGGCGTGTGCCTTGCTCGACTGCCCGGTGGCGCATCTGACCGGTCCCGGCACCGGGTTGAACGCCGAAGGCGTCAGCCATAAAGCACAAGTGATCGAGCGCGCACTGGCGCTGCACGCGGCACAGCGCGGCGATGCGTTGCAGACCCTGTTCAACCTTGGCGGTTTTGAAATCGCTGCACTGGTCGGCGCGTACCTGGCCTGTGCCCAGGAAGGCGTCGCGGTGCTGGTCGACGGCTTTATCTGCACGGTCGCCGCGTTGGTCGCGGTGCGGCTGAATCCCGCCTGCCGTGAATGGTTGCTGTTCGGTCACCGTGGCGCCGAGCCGGGCCATCGTCATGTGTTGGAAACCCTCAACGCCGAACCGTTGTTGGAGCTCGGCTTGCGCCTGGGCGAGGGCAGCGGGGCGGCGTTGGCTGTGCCGCTGTTGCGTCTGGCCTGCGACCTGCACGGGCAGATGGCGACGTTCGCCGAAGCTGCGGTGGCGGATCGTCCGGCATGACGCTGCGTCTGGACCTGCTGCGCCACGGTGAGACTGAGTTGGGGGGCGGTTTGCGCGGTAGTCTCGATGATGCGCTCACCGAAAAGGGGTGGGCACAGATGCGTGCCGCGGTGCTGGCGGGCGGGCCGTGGGATCGGTTGATCAGTTCGCCGTTGCAGCGTTGTGCGCGGTTCGCTGCAGAGCTGGGCGAGCAACTGAATCTGCCGGTGCAGTTGGAAAAGGATCTGCAGGAACTGCATTTTGGTGCCTGGGAGGGCCAGAGCGCAGCGGCGTTGATGGAGACTGATGCCGAAGCGCTGGGTTTGTTCTGGGCCGATCCGTATTCGTTCACGCCGCCACAGGGTGAGCCGGTCAGCAATTTTGCTGAACGTGTGCTGGGCGCGGTTGCGCGGTTGCATCAGGCCTATGCCGGTGAACGTGTTTTGTTGATCAGTCATGGCGGCGTGATGCGCCTGTTGCTGGCGCAGGCGCGGGGTTTGCCCCGTGAGCAGTTGCTCACTGTCGAAGTCGCGCATGCTTCGCTGTTTGCGCTCAGCATCGAAGCCGATGGCGTGCTCAAGGAAGGTCACTGAGATGCTGCCATTGTTGATCGCCCTGCAATTTCTCAGCAGCTTGCCGATTCGTCTGCCGGGAATGCCCGAACCTGATCAGCTCGGCCGTTCGCTGCTGTTTTATCCGCTGGTGGGGCTGCTGTTCGGGCTGATCCTCTGGGCAATCAATCTGGCATTGGCTGGCACGCCGTTGTTGCTGCATGCGGCGCTGTTGCTGACGGGGTGGGTGCTGCTCAGCGGCGCGCTGCACCTCGACGGACTGGCCGACAGCGCCGACGCCTGGCTCGGCGGTTTCGGTGATCGCGAGCGCACGCTGACCATCATGAAGGATCCGCGCAGCGGGCCGATTGCGGTAGTGACGCTGGTGTTGGTGCTACTGCTGAAGTTCTGCGCGTTGCTGGCGCTGATCGAGCAGGGGCATGCAGTGATGTTGATCATCTTGCCACTGCTGGGGCGCGCGGCGTTGCTGGGGCTGTTTCTGACCACGCCGTATGTGCGGGCGGGTGGGTTAGGGCAGGCGTTGGCTGATCATCTGCCGCGTCGGGCCGGTTGGTGGGTGCTCGGGGCGAGTGCGCTGGGTTGTTTGTTGGTCGGCGGGATGAAAGCGAATGCTGCTTTGGTGGTCGCGTTCGGGGTTTTTGTCTGGTTGCGGCGGGTGATGATGCGGCGGTTGGGTGGGACCACGGGTGATACGGCGGGGGCGCTGCTGGAATTGCTGGAGATGGCAGTGCTGGTTGGGGTGGTGTTGGTCTGAATACTTATGTTGCCTGGTCTGGCCTCATCGCTGGCAAGCCAGCTCCCACAGGTATTGGGGGCGTTTGCAGATTTTTTGATCACTTGCAAAAACTGTGGGAGCTGGCTTGCCAGCGAAGGCGGTGTGTCAGACGCCACAAACCTTATTGATAAACTCATGTGTAACTTGATTTAACACAGTCGCGGGTATATACACGCATCATGCTTCCTTCTCAGTGTTTGTGCACCAACCTGCGTCGCGCCGCTCGTGGCGTCAGCAGGCATTACGACGGCGCTCTCGACGGCTTCGGGATCAACGTTGCCCAGTATTCTTTGCTGTGCAACCTGCAGCGTCTGGATCAACCGAGCATCTCGGAACTGGCCGAAGCCATGGGCCTGGATCGCAGTACCCTGGGGCGTAACCTGCGGGTGCTCGAAGGCGAAGGTCTGGTGGCGCTGGCCGAGGGCGAGGACATGCGCAACCGCATCGTCCGGCTCACCGAAACCGGTGCGCAGCGTCTTGCGGCGGCCCTGCCGGCCTGGGAGGCGGCGCAACAGCGATTGATCGATCGTCTGGGCGCCGAGAAGCGTGAAACCTTGCTGCGACTGTTGGACGAACTGGCCTGAGGGCCGGTTTTTCCGGATTTAAGCGGGTATATACCCGCGAACGGAGAATAACAATGACATCGATGTGGCGTACGTGCGGTTGGGTGTTGCTGGGAAGTGCGCTGATTCTGGCGTTGTCATTGGGCGTGCGACACGGCTTCGGTCTGTTCCTGTCGCCGATGAGTGCGCAGTTCGGCTGGGGGCGCGAAGTGTTTGCCTTCGCCATCGCTTTGCAAAATCTGATCTGGGGTCTGGCGCAGCCGTTCACTGGCGCCTTGGCTGACCGTTTCGGTGCGGCGAAAGTGGTGCTGGTCGGCGGCGTGCTGTATGCCTTGGGTCTGGTGTGCATGGGCTTGTCCGATTCGGCATTGAGCCTTTCGCTGAGTGCCGGTTTGCTGATCGGCATTGGCCTGTCCGGCACTTCGTTCTCGGTGATTCTCGGTGTGGTCGGGCGTGCGGTGCCGCCGGAAAAACGCAGCATGGGCATGGGGATCGCCAGTGCTGCCGGCTCGTTCGGCCAGTTCGCCATGCTGCCGGGCACGCTGGGGTTGATCGGCTGGCTCGGCTGGTCGGCGGCGCTGCTGGTACTGGGGCTGCTGGTGGCGATGATTGTGCCGTTGGTGAGCATGCTCAAGGACAAACCGCTGCCGGTGCTGGGCCACGAGCAGACCCTGTCCGAAGCCCTGCGCGAAGCCTGTTCGCACTCGGGGTTCTGGCTGCTGGCGTTCGGCTTCTTTGTCTGCGGCTTTCAGGTGGTGTTCATCGGTGTGCATCTGCCGGCTTATCTGGTCGATCAGCATCTGCCGGCGACGGTCGGGACCACGGTGCTGGCCCTGATCGGGCTGTTCAATATCTTCGGCACTTACACCGCCGGCTGGCTCGGCGGGCGCATGTCCAAGCCGCGTCTGCTGACCGCGTTGTACCTGCTGCGTGCGGTGGTGATCGTGCTGTTCCTGTGGCTTCCGGTGACGACGACCTCGGCGTACTTGTTCGGCATGGCCATGGGTTTCCTCTGGCTGTCGACGGTGCCGTTGACCAACGGCACGGTGGCGACCTTGTTTGGCGTGCGTAACCTGTCCATGCTCGGCGGGATCGTGTTCCTCTTTCATCAGCTCGGTTCGTTCCTTGGCGGCTGGCTGGGTGGGGTGGTGTATGACCGTACCGGGAGTTATGACTTGATCTGGCAAGTGGCGATTCTCCTGAGTCTGCTGGCGGCCGCGCTGAACTGGCCGGTGCGCGAGCGTCCGGTGGCGCGTCTGCAGCCGGCTGTTGGCGCCGTATGAAGCGCTCCTGGCCGCGAATCGCCTTCACCGCACTCGGAGCGCTGTTGCTGGCGCTGGTGTGGTGGGGCTGGCATCAGGGCGGCCTGGCGTTGATGCAGTTGGGCCTGGGCACTTGCCTGTAGGCTTGGAGGGCGAGTAACGTCGGGGTCTGATGACTGCTCAAGGATGCCCCGACATGCTCATGCGCTGGTGTGCTGTACCCGCATTGCTGATGGCGTTGACCGGACTGGCCCAGGCGGCTGACTGTCCGGAGGCGCTGCAAGGCTCGCTGCCGAAGTTGCGCGCCAAGGAGTCTGTCGATCTGTGCCAGCGCTACGCCGGCAAGCCGCTGGTGGTGGTCAATACCGCGAGTTTCTGTGGCTTCGCCCCCCAGTTCGAGGGCCTCGAAGCGCTCAATCAGCATTACAAGGCGCAAGGCCTGGAAATGCTCGGCGTGCCGTCCAATGACTTCAAGCAGGAGTCCAAGGACAGCGCCGAAACCGCCAAGGTCTGCTACGCCAATTACGGCGTGACGTTCACCATGACCGAGCCGCAGAAAGTTCGTGGCGACGACGCTACTCATCTGTTCAAGGTGCTGGCCGAACAGAGCAGCGCGCCGAAGTGGAATTTCTACAAGTATGTGATCGACCGGCAGGGCAAGGTGATTGCCAATTTCTCCAGCCTGACCAAGCCGGATGATCCTGAGTTTATTGCGGCAGTCGAGAAGGCCATCGCCTCAAAACCACTGCAACCATGAAGAGGCATGCCTTTGCCCCCTTCCTGCAGGAGCTGCGGAACGCTGCGATCTTTTGATTTTAAAGATCAGGATCAAAAGATCGCAGCGTGCCGCAGCTCCTACAGTGACGGTCATGCGAGAACAGAAAAGCCCCGCTTTCTGCAAAGAGAGCGGGGCTTTTCTGTGGGCGAGGGTTCAGCCTCGCCATGCAGCATCAGAAGCGATAGGTCGCGCCAACACCGAAGCCGTTCGCCGAGTTTTCATACTTGGCGTCGTAGGTCTGGCCACGATCGTTCTGGTTGTGGACCTTGACCGACTCTTCCTTCAGGTACGAGTAAGCGACGTCGATGGTCAGGTCGTCGGTCGGGCTCCAGCCGGCACCGATGCTGAAGATCGTGCGGTCGCCAGTCGGGATGCGTGGCGAACGGTCGACGTTGTTGGTTGGCGACTGGTCGAAGGTCAGACCGGTACGCAGTACCCATTCCTTGTTCAACTGGTACGAAGTACCCACGGCGTAAGCCCAGGAGTCGTGCCAGTTCTGGTCTTCGGTGATCTCGCCGAACTGACCGGCCAGCAGCGGCTGCACGCCGGAGTTCTTGACGGTGATCTTTTCCAGCTGGCTCCAGCGGGTCCAGGTGCTACCGGCGTAAACGTTCCAGCGGTCGTTGATCGCCTGAGTGACCGAGAAGTCCACGGATTCAGGGGTGGTGATCTTCAGCGAAGCGTCGTACTTCTGCTGGGCGCCCAGGCCGACGGCGCCCAATACGCCGTAGTTGACCTTGGTGTTGCCTTCGAGCTTGTAATCGACTTTCGAGTGATAGGTCAGACCCAGACGAGTAGTGTCAGTGGCTTGTACCAGCACGCCGATGTTGTAGCCCAGTGCGGTGTCGTCACCCTTGATCTTGACCTTGCCGTCCGGCGCAGCCTGAGTGATCGACAGGTTGGATTCCAGCGTGCCGTCGATGCGGTTGATGGTCGGACCGAAGCCGATCGACACCACGTCGTTGAACTTGTAGCTGACAGTCGGCTGGAAGGTGATGACTTGTACTTCGGATTTGCTGCCGAAGTAACGGCCGGCGAAGCCTTTTTCGTAGTCGGTAATCAGGCCGAACGGCACGTATACGCCGAGGCCGAATGCCCAATGCTCGTCGATCGGTTTGACGTAGAAGCCCATAGGTACGGAGGTGAAGGGCACCATGTCGCCTTTGTTGCTGCCGCCGTTAGGGCTGGAGCTGGCGTCGCTGATATCGGTCTTGGCATCGAGGAATGCAACACCACCGGTGACCTGTTCGCGCGTGAGGCGCGACATGCCGGCAGGGTTGCCATAAACAGTGCTTGCATCGTCGGCAGAAGAGGATCGCCCAGCGTAACCAGTGCCCATCCCGCTGATACTGTGTTCGTTGATGGCAAAGCCAGCTGCGAAGATCTGGGTGGATGCCATGGTAACGGCGAGGCTAAGGGTGGTTTTGAGCATGACTTTTTTCATTATTAGAACTCCTGGTGATCACCGGGGCGAAAATTACCAACATTTTCGTTCCAGCGCTATAGTCCCTATGGCTTGAGTTAGAGCGGTTTTGTAGGACAATCCGACCAGATTGGCGACCTGTTGAGCGATCTTCCAAAACTCGCCAGTTAACACGCGACCTGATTCACCGGTGAAACACAGGTTTGCCAGGCGTAGGTGAAGTCGCGCAGACGACCTTGCGGCTGGAAGGTCTGACGCCAGATTCGCGCCATGCCCAGCAGATCGTCGGGGTCGGGGAGGGTGGGGTGCTGTTCTTCTACCAGCAGCCAGGCAATGGCGGTGGCGTAACGCAGGTTGACGGTCAATTCCAGGTGCGGGCCACTGAGAAAGGCATGTTGGCTGGCCAGGCCGCGAACCAGGCTGGCACGCTCCGGATCGAGCGCCAGATAATGATCCCAAAGGGCCTGGTGACGGTGCTCGGCAATCCGGTAGAGGCCGTGGCCACGGCGGTCATGCAAGGCGGAACCGAGGGCGGACTGGCTGGCCGCTATCCCCAGCAGCAGGGATTCGGCGGTTGCGCAGTGACGTCCCAGATAAATCAGTGTGGGACGGATCACGTAGCGACACAGTTCGCTGGCAGCGATACCCATAATGCCCTCGATTCTTGTAATGGGGCGGCGAAACCTGAAGGGGCTTTGGCAGCGGTGATTCGACTCAGGCTCGCCGGAAGCGGATCAAGCCGCTTGAGTTGAAGTGTAGTGTCATATTCGCGACGTAAAGGCCTGTTTTTAAAATATTTCCGGCAGCGAGCCACAGGCGTTATATCCGAAGGTGCTTAGGCGTGAAGGGCTAAAAGCGAAATATCGGGCAATAAAAAACCCCGCATTGTGTGCGGGGCTTTTGCTTTTGCAGCCTTTTCGGCTCTCAGGCAATCAAGGCCTGACGCGTACGATCAATAATGGCCTGCAGCGGTTCGGCGCTGGAGTACTGATCAGGGTACAGACGCTCGCTGTGGCGGGCGATGCCGTGTTCATTGACCACGGTGAAGCTGAAGCAGCCTTTGCGAGCGGCCATGATCAGGCAGTTCATTGGAGCAAAAGCGTTGGTTAGGGTGCGAATGGCATCCTGAGTCTGGATTTGAGTAGACATAGTTATTAGGTGTTCCTACAAATGACACGGATAAGAACCGTGCAACGTTAAAACGTTCCAGTAATGTCGACCACCATTGGTCGAACAAAGAACCCGACTGGAACAAAGCAGCCAGTTTGAAGCGCTGATAAGTTGGCGCGCTTGGGCTGGCAGGTAGGTACTTAGGAGGACAGGCAACACATCGAGGGCAAAGGTTCTGGGCCCGGGGTGAAGATCCTGATCAATTTGCAGGTTGGTTCGGTCAGAGTAAGTGCTCTTCGCAACACCCTTTGCATTCATTCAAAGGCAGTGTCGGCGCAAGATTTACCTGGAAACCATCGAGGGGTCGTTCCCGCTTTTTTCGGTGAAGGGCTTCTGGAAAGAAGGTTGACCGTGGGGATGTGTTCGACCGGAATTGACTTTCAGCTTGGTACTAACGCCGCGGATAGTAACGGAACGTCCTGGGCAATGCAAACCCGGCGGCAAAAAAAGATTTCGGTCGGTGGCGCGGACCACGGGGGACAGAGCTGGCCCCTTCGCGAGCAGGCTCGCTTGTATGTTTAGACTTGAAGGGGTGGGCGGGACTACAGACTCGATTCTGACTCTGACCAGTACAGACCGTGGGAGACTTCTCGTCCCGCCCCTTCTACCCAAAGCGC